>JANOFD010000618.1:0-9400 GCA_031413455.1 Rhodobiaceae bacterium | reverse complement strand
GAGTGGCGGTTGCAGAGCCATGGCGACGACACAATCCTCTTTCGTTCGCGGATTAGCAAGGATAGTGGGAGAAACTGGTTGTTCCCGCTAGGCACAAGAATTTTGTACCAATTGCCCCCCCTACTCCGCCGCCATGGCCATCGGTGCGCGTTGCGGGCCTCGGATGACCTTGCCGGGGCGTGGGGTTTGCAGTTGGCCGTTGCGGAAGGTGATTTGGCCGCTTTTGATTGTGGCGACGTAGCCGACGGCTTTCTGCAAGAGGCGCTTGCCGCCTGCCGGCAGATCGAAGGCGAGCCAGGGTTTGCCGAGTTTGAGCGTGTGCATATCGATGACGTTGACGTCGGCGAGGTAGCCTTGGGCAAGCAAGCCGCGATCAGCCATGCCGTAGAGCAGAGCTGTGTCGCGGCATTGGCGCTTGATGGCGAGTTCGATCGGGATGGTGCCGCGGGCGCGGTCACGCACCCAATGTTGCAGCAGGAAGGTCGGCGAGGCGGCGTCGCAGATCGTGCCGCAATGAGCGCCGCCATCGGAGAGCGAGATCACTGCGTCGTCGTTGTGGAGCAGGCCTTTCACGAAATCGAGATTGCCGTCGGCGTAATTCAAGAGCGGCATGTAGATGAAGCCGGTGCCGTCGTCTTGCATCAACAAGTCATAAGCGTATTCGTCGCCGCCGACGCCCTTGGCGCTGGCCAGTGCCATGATGGTTTCGCTTTGCACGGGCTCGTAGTTGAAGGTGTCGCTCATCTCGTATTGCATGAACCAGCCTTTGCTGACGACCATGCGCAGTTCTTTCAGGTCGCCTTCCAGGACCGGTTCTTCGGCGATGATGCGGGCGCGGAACGCCGGATCGCGCAAAATCTTCAGCTGCTGGTTCCACGGCTTGCCCGCGACCTCGGCCCATGACGGGCGCAAGATGAAGGGGTGCACGGTGCCGCGCCAGGCCATGATGACGCCGGTGCCGCGCAGCGCGATCTGGGCGCGGATGTTGGCGCCCTTGGCGTTTTCGGCCGCCATCGACGACATTTGTTCCTGCCAGGGCAGTTCCTTCGCGATGGATTGCAGCATCGCGAAGGTGACGGGCATGCCGGTTTCGCGGCTGAGTTCGCCCATCCATTCGAATTCGTTCCACTCGCGCTTCAGGTCGGACGCCATTTCGAAGACGCCGTAGCCGACACGGCCCATGGCGCGGCCGATGCCGATCCGCTCCTCCTTGGTGGCCGTCGTGCCGGGGACGAGTTCGCCGTCGATGGAGCGGTGCAGAATGGTGCGCGAGGTCGAAAAGCCGAGGGCGCCGGCGCGAAGCCCCTCCTCCACGATTTGGCTCATGCGCGCGATGTCGGTTTCGGTCGGCTGCTCGTTGCGCGCGCCGCGCTCGCCCATCACGTAAGCGCGCACGGCGCCGTGAGGCACGTGGGTCCCAACATCAACGGTGCGCGGTAATTCCTCCAGCGCGTCGAGGTATTCGGGGAAGCTTTCCCAGTTCCATTTCATGCCTTCGGCGAGCGCCGTGCCGGGGATGTCTTCAACGCCTTCCATCAGGCCGATCAACCATTGGTGGCGGTCGGGCTTTGCCGGCGCAAAGCCAACGCCGCAATTGCCCATGACGACTGTGGTGACACCATGCCAGCTCGAGGGCGCCATTTCGTCGTCCCAGGTCGCCTGCCCGTCATAGTGAGTGTGAATGTCGACAAAGCCCGGGGCCACGATCTTGCCGGTGGCGTCGATCTCTTCGCGCCCGCGGGCCGTGACCTGGCCCACCGCTGCGATCAAGCCGCCGTCAATTGCCACATCGGCGATGAAGGGTGCTGCGCCAGTGCCGTCAACAACAGTGCCGCCGCGAATGACCAGATCGTGCATGAGTTTACTCCCAAATGTGATGGCGTTTGAGGGGAGGCTAGCAGCGATTGGGCTGGAGTGGAAGAATAGGAGTCTAACCCTTTGTTTCCGTCGCCTTCCCTGGGAGCGTCGGAATCCTGCCGGCACTTACTTTTTCACTTCGACAATGGGCCGGCAGGATGCCGGCGCTCCCAGGAACAAGCAAACGCCAGCCCACATCATCACGCCGTTACAGTTTTGCGGCGCGGAGGCGGAGGGAGTTTGCTATGACGCTGACTGAGCTTAATGCCATGGCAGCGGCGGCGTTGTAGATGAAGGCGAAGAACAGGTTTTGGCGGATGTTGCGCATCACCCTTCCAGCCGGCACCTTATTCGTTAGCCTTGCATGAGGGCCGCGCGCCTGAGGTCACGGGGCGATGCACCAAAGCGGCGACGGAAGCTGCGATTGAAATGCGATAAGTCGGAAAAGCCTACGCTATACGCGATGTCGGAAATTCGCCGATGCCTGTGCAACGGGCTAGCTAGGGCGTGGTAAGCTAGGGAGAGCCGTTGATCTAGGACATAGTCGGTGAAGCTCGTGCCCTGGTCCTGCATTAGCCGCTGCACGTAACGCTCCGAGATGCCTTGCGCCTTCGCGATCGCGCCGAGGGTCAGCCCTGGCTGGCTCAAACGAGTGCGGATCGCGCGTTGCAATGCAACGGTGCGGGCCGCTTTGGCCGTGGCGCGAATATCCACGGGCGCCCCACCCACGGACAGAACAAGCGCTGTCAACTCCGTCAAATGCTGCGCGGCCGTTGCCAGGGTCAGCGGTGCGATCGCGTTGTCGTCGAGCAACGTTGACACATAGGCGCGCAACAAGCGCAGCGGCATCGAACCCGCGTCGAACGTTTGCCCAACCATATCCTCCGCGCCTGGCGCCACCGCGAGCAACGCCTTTCGTGGGATCACCACGTTCCAGAGGGAGCCCGTGTCGTTCGTCTCAATATAGGCGGCACGCGAGTTGTTTTGCAGCAAGGCCCCACCAGCAAGCGTGACGCTGTCGCCACGATCCTCGTGCAGCGGCGCGCTGCGGTTGATCAAAAGCACGAAATCGTCGTTTCCGTCCGCAATCAGCTCGGGCGTACGCCCGTAGGCCGCAGGCGAGAAGTCGAACGCACCGCAGCCGGCCTCGCCAAGTCCGGCGAAGTGAAAGCTGGAATAAAATGCGCTGCCGACGGCGCGCCGCACGTCAAGCCGCATCACCTGCCGCGCCATCTCGTCGCGAAAGGCATCGTAGCGCTCGCGCTCGGGTAAAACGTCGGTCGTGAACGCGCGGGCCGGAATTGTCTCGCTTTGCATGGCGGCAGGTTCCGACACTAGGCGCCGGATCGTCAATGCACGGTGCGCACAGTTTGGTGCCCATGAGTCCCGGTTCGCACAGCCGACGTTGCAATTGTGCAACAATATATCTGTGCGCATCAACCATAGTCCCGGTGCGTCCAGGACCAAGAGGACGCGGTGCAAGCGGGCTAGCGTCCCCCTTCGAACCAGCGACAAAACAAGCGGCGATGGAGGATGGGCATGACGCGGAATCTGATCTTGATCTTAGCCTTTATGGCGCTCGGGATGGGAACGGTGCCCTCCACGGCCGCGCCCCAGTGGGTGTTGTTGGGCGAACGCACCGTGCGCGACCGGACAGATCACGACGAGATCTGGGTCGAAGGGCACCGCCGCTTCTCCCAGATCAAGCTTTGCGTCTACCGTCACCCGGTACACATCTACGATCTCGACGTGAACTATCACAACGGGGAGCATCAAGACATTCAAGTACGTGCGCGCGTCAATCCGGGCACCTGCACGCGCGACATCGACCTCACGGGCGACGACCGTGACATCCGCAACATCAAAATGCTATATGAAGAGACGAGCTGGGGCCGCCGCCGCACCGCGACCGTGCGCGTCTACGGACGATAATGGGAAAGTCAATGAAAACAACTTATGGAATCATCGTGCTCGCGTGCGCCGTCATGATCAGCGCGGCGGCTTATGGCATTTCGATACCGGCGGCTTCGTCCGATCCGCAGCCCGCCGGCAACGCGCCATGCACGATCTATGGCGCGCAACGCTGCCCGGCAGGGCAATCAAACGTGTGCGTGAAGCAGCAATGGATCTGTGCGCCCTCCGCAAGCGTCGCGCAAAAGTGCACCGCGGCGGCACCGGCGTGCCAAGCTCCCGCGGTAGCCGCGTGCCAGACCGACCGAACATGGCTCTGCCTAACACCGCCCGGCCGTGCGACGCGATAAGCGCGCGAGCTGGTGCCGGTTGATCTTCAAGTTTTGACAGGAGAATTATTCGGACGATTACATGCGAGGACCAATGTCATGAAGGCCTATTCGGTGGTGTCAGCGATGGTTGGCATTTTGCTCTGCGGGGCGTGGATTATTGCGGTGTCCGGCGCAAGTGCCGAGCGCTTGCGGCCTAATCGTCCCAATCCTTCCCCGGGGGGGCCGCAGGCGCGATTGGCAGGCGAACCGCCTTGCGCTTGGAAGAGCAAGACAACGCCCGAGCTTAACAACGTCTTCGCACCGGATACGAATGCGGTCTATTGGACGACGGATTTCACATACCGGCCCGGCATGCAGATTGTGTTGTCCGGGAGATACCCGGCCGCACGCTATATGTCGTTCAACGTCTATGACGGGCAAGGATCGTCGCTCACGAACGTGCGAGCGTCTTCCATAACGGACTACAAAATCGCCGCCCAACCCGGACATGAAAATCCATTCGTAACGGGTGGTGCCTCCGGCGGCGCATACGAACTCACCTTGCGGGCCGACCCCGAGAATGGCAGCGGTAATGTCCTGGCTCTTGTGTCGCCTGGAACCGCAGCCGGAACCCGTGGCAGTTTCATCATGCGCATATATCTCGGGCGCGAGAACGTCTTGCTGCCGCAAGTCAGCGTACGATTTGGCGACACTGGCGCTACGACGCCATTGAATACATGCCCCCAGGATTTTCGGCCAAAGCCTCTGCCTGACGTCCGGCGTGTGAAGAGAACTTGTCGCCCGGCGGAGTGCCTTGTGTTCTATCGTTCCGCTGCTGGCGGGGCAACCCTGTATCCCAATGCCGACAGCGCCTACGTGCACGCTTTCGTCCAACCGCCGCAAGGCGACAACGTAATTGTCGTTCGAGGTAAGGCACCGAGCAGTCCGGAAGGTACCGATCCCCCGGCATGGAACGAACGCGGCAACGGATATGACGTGCGCTACTGGTCGATGTGCAGCAATCTGGTCGACGATCCCCAACCTGTTGTGATCAACAAGATTTCAAAAGCCGTTACATATGAAGGTTGTGCCACCAACGTCGATCAGGGTGTTGTGGCCGGCGGGTATTACACGTTTGTCGTGGGACGCGAGGACCAACGACGCGCAGTCGAAAGTTTGAGGTTGCCGGGTGTAACGTTTTTGCCATTGTCGCTGCGATTCCCGGAGCATATGCACGCGTTGGTATTGCGCAACATGTTACCGGGGATCGGATTCTCGCAATCGACGACGCGAGTAGATGCCGACTCTGGCTTACCCAGCGATGCTGCCGAGCAGATGGGCGCCTATTACCCGACAGCAAAACTCTGCTTGTTCAGGGAGCTTGAACGCGCCGGCCCCACGGGATGCTTACAATAACGGAAAGCGCACCCGTCGGAGGGACTCGATAGGTGGCGATGGCCCCTTTTGAGAGAAACGACATATGGGGTCAGAGTGGCTTTCTGCCAAAGCTTCGCTTATGTGTGCCACACCGCAGATGAGTCCACTCTGACCGCGTTTTGCGCCCTCCACCCTTACAAGAAAGTATTTCACGCGAAGGCACGAAGGTAGAAAAGACGCGAAGGCGACGGGGGCTAGCTGGGCCTTGCGCGACCCTAAAGGCGGCGAGTGAGCTTGGTCGCGAGGCCACTGATTGACTATTGCGTCCCCACCCCTTCCGGGCCGTTACAGTTTTGCGGCGCGGAGGCGGAGGGAGTTTGCGATGACGCTGACTGAGCTTAGCGCCATGGCGGCGGCGGCGATGATTGGGCTCAAGAGCACGCCGAAGACGGGGTAAAGCTCGCCGGCGGCGATGGGTACGCCGGCGGCGTTGTAGATGAAGGCGAAGAACAGGTTTTGGCGAATGTTGCTCATCACTTGGCGCGAGAGGCGGCGGGCGCGCAGGATGCCGGAGAGGTCCCCTTTGACCAGCGTGATCCCGGCGCTTTCAATTGCAACATCGGTTCCGGTTCCCATGGCGATGCCGACGTCGGCGGCGGCGAGTGCCGGCGCATCGTTGACGCCGTCGCCTGCCATGGCGACAACCTTGCCATCGGCGCGCAGCTTCTCGACGATCTCGCTTTTTTGTTCGGGCAGCACGTCGGCGCGGATGTCTTCGATGCCGAGTTGGCGCGCCACGGCCTCAGCGGTCGTACGGTTGTCGCCTGTGACCATCACAATGTGGATGCCGTCGGCTTTGAGCGCCGCGATCGCGTCTTTGGTTGTTGCCTTGATCGGATCAGCGACGGCGATGACACCGGCGGGTTTGCCGTCGAGGACGACGAACATCGCGGTCGCGCCTTCGCCGCGCAGTCTTTCGGCGATGGGTTCCAGTTCGCCGGAGGTGACGCCCAGGCTTGCTACGAGCTTGGCGTTGCCGATGGCGGCGCTTTTGCCTTCGATCTTGCCGGTGACACCTTTGCCGGTGACGGACTCGAAACGCTCGACTGCGGGCAGAGAGAGCTTTGCTTCTTCTGCGGCGCGCACAATGGCTGCGGCCAAGGGATGCTCGCTCGATTTTTCGAGGGCAGCGGCTACGCGCAGCAGTTCATCGCGCGAAACACCCGCAACGGGTTCGACGGCGACAAGCTTGGGCTTGCCTTCGGTCAGGGTCCCGGTCTTGTCGACGATGAGGGTGTCGATCTTTTCCAACCGTTCGAGCGCTTCGGCGTTCTTGATCAGCACGCCTGCCTGCGCACCGCGCCCGACGCCGACCATGATCGACATCGGTGTCGCCAAGCCCAGCGCGCAGGGGCAAGCGATAATCAACACAGCGACGGCTGCAATGAGACCATAGCTGAACCGGGGTTCGGGGCCCCAGATCGACCAGGCGGCAAAGGCTACTACCGCGACGGCGATCACCGCGGGCACGAACCAGCCCGAGACCTGATCGGCAAGTCTTTGGATGGGCGCGCGGCTGCGCTGGGCCTTGGCCACCAGCTCGACGATGCGCGCCAGCATGGTGTCGCGCCCCACCTTTTGGGCCTCCATTACGAAGGCGCCGGTTTGATTGATGGTGCCGCCGATGACGCGGTCGCCCTGCCCTTTCGCGACCGGGATGGGCTCGCCGGTGACCATCGATTCGTCGATGTTACTGCGTCCCTCGATCACCACACCATCAACCGGAAGGCTGTCGCCGGGGCGCACACGCAAACGATCGCCGACGTGCACCAAATCGAGACTGATAACCTCGTCCGTGCCATCGGCGCGAACGCGGCGTGCGGTTTTGGGCGCCAGGTCGAGCAAAGCGCGGATCGCGCCGCTGGTCGTCTCGCGCGCGCGCAGCTCCAACACCTGACCGAGAAGAACCAAAACCGTGATCGCCGCCGCCGCCTCGAAATAAACCGCGACAGCGCCGTCCATGCCTCGAAACGCTGCGGGAAAGATCTGTGGGAATAGCGTCGCGATCACGCTGTAGGCCCACGCGATGCCGGTGCCCATGGCGATGAGCGTGAACATATTGAGGCTTCGGTTGATCAGTGACTGCCAGCCGCGCACGAAGAAGGGCCAGCCCGCCCACAGGACAACCGGTGTTGCCAGCACGAGCTGCAGCCAATTGTTGAGCAGACCGCCGATAATCAAATGCAAGTTAGTAAGATGAGCGCCCATTTCAAGCGCCACCACCGGCACCGTCAGCGCTGTGCCTAGCCAAAACCGCCGCGTCATATCGGCAAGCTCGGCATTGGGGCCTTGCTCTACTTCGGCGGCATTCTCGGGCTCCAACGCCATGCCGCAGATCGGGCATGATCCGGGCCCTACCTGGCGGATTTGGGGATGCATGGGGCAGGTGTAGGTTGCGCCGGGTTTTGCGGGTTCGACGGCTTTCGCCGTTGGCTTGAGATAGGCCTCCGGGCCCGCGATGAACTTCTCGCGGCAGCGCGCGGAACAGAAATGGTAGGATTTGCCGGCATGATCGGCACGGTGGGGCGTGGTGGCGGGGTCAACCGTCATGCCGCAGACGGGGTCGTGTTGAACGGTCATTTCTGGCTCTCTGAATCAACCGCCTTGATTGATATACCCCTACCGGGTATAGTTCAACCCATGCAAAACGATACCAAGAAGATCATCCTGTCGCGCCTCGGCCGCATCGAAGGCCAGGTCCGGGGCGTTTCCAAGATGATCGAGAGTGACCGCTATTGTATCGATGTCGTCAATCAGGTCCAAGCCGTTATTGCGGCCCTGAAAAAGGCCGAGAGCGAAATCCTCAAAGATCATATCTCTCATTGCGTCGAGCATGCGATCAAATCGGGCAACAAAACGGCGCAGCGCGAGAAGGTTCAGGAACTCGTTAACACGTTGTCGCGGACGCGCTGAGGAACCGGCCGCTGAGTTGTGCGTTAGGTACGCAGGCCAACCCCCAGGTGTTTGACCCATGCACCGTTTCCTTCTCAATGCCTTCGTGGGTGCCGCCATCATCGGCAGCACCATCGCTTGCGACCGCTCACCCATGGACTCGTCGATGAAGGGCATGGACATGGATATGATGCCGAACTCAGCCGACTCGACGGCCACCGCGGGATACAAGTCTGCCATGATGAAGATGATGCAGGCGGCACCAAAATTTACCGGCGATGCCGACGTGGATTTCATGAAGCAAATGCGCTCGCATCACCAAGCGGCCATCGACATGGCCAATGTCGTTCTCACCAACGGTAAGGACGGGGAAACCATGGGACTGGCACGGGAAATTATCGCGGCACAGGAAAAGGAAATCGCGATGATCGACGCCTGGCTTGCGAAGAAAGGCGCTTAGCCTGATTTCCGGAATCACAGTTCAGTGATCACACGAAGGCTCTGGCTTCCCGTTTCCAGTTGAGGTAATATACTCCCGTGGGGTATGGTGTTGACACCTCGATGGAGACGAAACCAGTGTATAAGGCAATTCCGCATCTCGTTTTTGCCATCGGGCTGGTTTTCGCCCAACCGGCACAGGCCCATTCCGAACTTGCAAGTTCGATTCCGGCCGGCGGGTCGACGGTGACCGAGCCTAAAACCATCACCCTGACATTCACGCGCGAACTCAGGTTGGTCACGCTCAAACTGATCGGAGGGAAATTGGACGAAGCTCTTGCCGTCGATCGTTCGGCACCGGCAGGAAAGTTATTCTCTGTTCCGCTGCCCGCCATTGCACCTGGATCTTACGAGGTTAAATGGAGAGCGGCGGCCACGGATGGTCACTTCATGAAGGGCTCGTTTTCATTCACGGTTGCCGCGAGCAACAACGGTCAACCCGGTAAATCCTGATGTTCGACTGGGGCGCCGCCGCCGTCCTTGTAAACGCTCTT
>JANOFD010000617.1:0-3232 GCA_031413455.1 Rhodobiaceae bacterium | reverse complement strand
AGCTCAACGCGTTTTCGATTGTGCTGGGCGCGCTTTCGCTGGTGCCGATTGCGATTTATCCATTCATGAAGCGGATCACGAATTGGCCGCAGGCGTTTTTGGGTCTGACATTCAATTGGGGGGCGCTGCTGGGCTGGTCGTCCGTGATGGGCGGCCTGGATGTGGCGCCGGTGTTGTTGTTCCTGGGCTGTGTGGTGTGGACGCTGGGTTATGACACGATTTACGCGCATCAGGATAAGGAAGACGACGCGCTGATCGGGGTGCGCTCGACGGCGCGATTGTTCGGCGACGATACGAAGCGCTGGCTGGTTGGATTTTACCTTGTTGCCTGGGTGGCGTGGTTGACGGCGGGTGTGATGGTGGAGTTGGGCATCGGGTTTTATGCCGGCATGGTGGCGGTTGGGGCGCATCTGGTCTGGCAGATTTACCGGCTGGATATTAACGACGGCGCCAATTGCCTTACGGTCTTCAAGTCTAATCGGGACTTGGGGTTGATCGTGTTTGTGTCTATTCTGATGGGGATGATCATTTAGTGAGGGGAAGTACATGACCGCGTTACCGATTTTACCGGCATTGACGGCACTCATCCTGTTTGCCGTCTGGTCTCTGTTGCTGGTGTCTACGATCGGGATCTGGCGCGTCTCGCAGTTGCTGACGGGACGCGTGCCGAAGGGTGGCTTTACGCCCGGCGCGCCACACGGCGGTGATGCCTATTGGCGGCTGAACCGCGCGCATATGAATTCGGTCGAGAACTTGCCGGTGTTCGGTGCCATCGTGCTGAGCGGCGTAGTGCTGCAGGTGCAAGACGCGCTGTTCCTTACGTTGCCGACCGTGGTGATTGCGGCGCGGGTTGTTCAGTCGCTGGTCCATATTGCATCTGGAACCCAGTTTGCGATTCTGATCAGGTTCTCGTTCTATCTTGTACAGGTCCTGTGCATGCTTGCGATGGCGGGTTGCATCCTTGCCACGACCGGGATTCAGTTGCCACTATGACACTGGCCGCGGCGCAGTTCCTGACTCCGGATGAGCTTGCACAGATCCGCAAGCGCTCGGACCTGCGCGGTGTGTGGTGTGTTGCCCATGCGTGGCTGGTGATATTTGGCTGTATGGCGGCGTTGATTTATTTTCCCAATCCGGCGGTGTGGGCGGTTGGGATTGTGATTGTCGGCGCACGCCAGCTGGGGCTTGCCATCCTGATGCACGATGCGGCGCACGGCGTGCTGACAAACAACCGGCGTCTGAATGAGTTTCTGGGACAGTATGTCTGCGCCTGGCCGATGATCACCGATCTCTATAATTATCGCACCTATCATTTGCAGCATCACCGCAATACCCAGCAGAAGAACGATCCCGATCTGGTGCTATCGGCGCCCTTCCCTATTACGCGCACCAGTTTGCGGCGGAAGATTATTCGCGACCTGACAGGGCAAACAACATTCAAGCAGCGCGTGGCGCAGTTTCGCAATGGGTTCACGTCGAAGAGCGGGCACTTTGTTGACGGGTTGAAGAAGGGGTTTTCCCGTCTGGGCGGAGCGATTGCGGTCAATCTTGGGCTGTTTGCGGCGCTCGCTGCGATCGGGCAGTGGCACATATTTTTTGCGCTGTGGGTGGTGCCGTTCTTCATCTGGTTTCCCATGATCACGCGCATCCGCAATATCGCCGAGCATGCGGTGGTGCCCGACAACGATGATCCGTTCCGCAATGCGCGCACGACCAAGGCGAATTTGTTATGGCGGGCGGCGGTGGCACCCTATTGGGTGAACTATCACGTCGAGCATCATCTGCTGATGTTTGTGCCGTGCTATAATTTGCCGGCATTTCACCGTTTGTTGCTGGCCAAGGGGTTCGGGCCGCGCATGGAGCTGCAGCCGGACTATGTGACGGTGTTGAGTATGGCGACGTCGAAGGCGGAGAGTGCTGCGAACAACAACGATGCGGCCGTTGACGCTGGGGACGGTGGCAACAATCACGGCGCCGGTATTGCCTTCAACATCACGCCTCGGGCGAAGAAGTGAAGAAAGGTTCTCACACGAAGCAACGAAGAGACGAAGAAACGAAGGAGTGAAGTTTTTCTTCGTTTCTTCGTTGCTTCGTGTGAACTTCTTTAATTCCCAGGACTGACCGCAATTGGCTCCCTCTGAATTCATCATTGCCAATACCGAACTTGTCCGCCCGCCGTTGACGCCTGAGATTGTGTTGCATCTGGCGAGTGAGATTGTTCCTATCTGGCGCAAGACGGAGGAGGAGCTTTCGGCGGAGGGCGTGCCGCCGCCGTTCTGGGCGTTTGCGTGGGCGGGCGGTCAGGCTTTGGCGCGCTACGTATTGGATCACCCGGAAACCGTGGCGGGAAAAAGCGTTTTGGATTTTGCGTCGGGTTCGGGGTTGTCGGCGATTGCTGCGATGAAGTCGGGCGCTGACCGCGTGTTGGCGAGCGAGATCGACGCGTTTGCCATTGCGGCAATCGTGCTCAACGCCAAGGTCAATGATGTCTGCGTGACAAGCAGCAACAGCGACTTTGTGGGACGCGACGATGGCTGGCAAGTCGTGATCGCGGGCGATGTGTGTTACGAGCGCGAGATGTCGGCACGCGTGTTCGGCTGGCTCAGGGACTTGGCGGCTCGTGGGGCGTTGGTGCTGATGGGCGATCCCGGACGGAACTATTTGCCGGGATCGCATATGCTGGAGCTTGCCGTCTATGACGTGCAAACAACGCGCGAACTTGAGGACCGCGAGGTCCGGCGGACGAAAGTGTGGCGGGTGATGGGGTCGTCCACAAATGACAGCCGTTAGCTCAGGCCTCGCCCTACCTGATCGCCACCGGGTTGATCGTGGCTTGGACGGCGCCCTGGAATTTGGGTTGACCCAGGACAAAGAGGAATTCGGTGGCGCCGTCGGCGGCAAGCGCTGCGGTGTTCATGTTCTCCAGAATATAGACGCCGTTCTTGGCCAGTAGAATTTGGTGGACCGGGAAGGCTTCGGTTTTGGTTTCGAATGGGATCGCTTCGACGGCCCAGGTATCGGCGCCTACAGCGACGACACCGCGCGCGGCCAGAAGTGCGGCGCCTTCCTTGCCGAGGCCCGGTTCGCCGCCCATGAATTTCGTCTTGTTCGTGGTGGCCAAAGATTGCCAGCCGGTGTGGAACAAGACCACATCGCCCTTGCCGATGGTCACACCAGCAGCCTTTTCGGCGGCTTCGATTTCTGCGCGATTGAAGACGCGGCCTGCGGGCAG
>JANOFD010000616.1:0-2706 GCA_031413455.1 Rhodobiaceae bacterium | reverse complement strand
AGGCGATGCATTCCGTTCAGGCCGGTGTCATGGGCGGCATCGGCGGCCAGATCGAAGGCCTCGACCGCAATCGCTCAGCCTTCGCAATCGGTCAGGGCGCAGGCGCAATTCACAAAACGCAATCCAGCGCCGAAATCATCCAGTCCATCATGCGCGACGCGGATGCGATTATTTCCCGGATGGCAAGCTTGCGCCGCGCAACCTGATCCAGTCTTCACGCAGCAAGCCAAAGATCGCACTGTCCAGATAGGCACCATCCATAAAGAACGCTTGCCGCTGCACACCTTCGGCCGAGAACCCGCACTTCGCGGCCACACGAACAGACGCATGGTTTTGAGGATCGATATCCAGCCAGATCCTGTGAAGCTTCAGCGTCACAAACCCATGCAGGAGTGCAGCATTCACCGCCTCGCTCACAAGTCCACGCCCCCAATAGGACTTGCCAATAATATAGCCCAGGCCCGCCATCGCAGCACTTTCTTCGTAGAAATTGACGCACCCGATGGCCCGATCGCCGTCCTCGGTGATGGCAAATGAACTCTCCGGCTTGTTCCGTGGCGCAAGATTGCGGGCGATGATCTGCTGAACGTCGGCAACGGACGTGACAGGTCCATGCGCCCAGAACTGCATCGTCTCGCTGTCAGCAAAAAGTGGAAACAAAGCGTCCGCATCGGACAGGCGCGTTGGCCGCAGGACCAGGCGCGCTGTCTTCAAAACCGGCAGATCACTCTCAACCGGCGTGGCCTGCCCTTTAAGCTCGACCACCGTGCCAAACGGGTCGCGAACATAAAGTGACGGTCCAACACCTTGCGCGCCGTATCTGGGTCCGCGCTCAATCACGTTCACCCCGAATTTCGCCAGATGCTCAACGATCAGCGCCTCATCCCACGGCTCAACACGGATGCAAAAATGATCAAGAATCTGGCGATTATCGGCGCCGTCCAGCGCCGTGTCGATCAAGTCGATCAGCGATTGCCCAAGGCGCAGTTGAACCAATCCAACTGCGGGCACGCGCCGTTCTTCCTGCGCACCGATGACATCGCAGTAAAACGCGATCGCTTCGTCCATACGCGCCACACGCAATACAATGTGATCAAGACAAGCCGGAGAGAACGGCGGACGGCTCACCCCATCACACGCTGCCAAATCGCATAGCCAAGCAAGCTGGCGCCCGTCGCAAAAATGAGCAACCCGGAAGCTTGGTTCATTCGTTTCAGCGTCGCAGTCTCAATGGATTGATGAAAAATGCCGGTAACCCCAGTCACTGTGGCCCACCACAATATCGATCCGCCAATTGCCGATGTCACGAGCACCAGCGTTGCCAGAGAGCTCGTATGAAAATTAACGACTTCCTCGAAGGCACCGAACATCGTCGCAAAACCGACCATGGTGGCGGGGTTGGTGACCGTCAGGGCAAATGTACTTGCCAAAGCACCGGCCAAATCCCCGACCGAGCCACGCTGAATACTCCCATCTGCGTTGCGCATAATCTCTGGCGGGGTTGCATATATGAAAACGCGCAGACCATAGATCAACAGCAGCGCGGCGCTCGCCAGTTGCAACACGACACCCATATCCTGGATCGCGTCGAACACCCACTTCACGCCAAACCCGGCGATAAATGCGAAGATCCCGTCGCCCAAAGCCGCGCCAAGCCCGGCCAGAAACCCGTTCAACGGTCCGTAGGATAAGGTGCGCTTGATGCAAATGAGATTTACCGGCCCCAGTGGCGCAGCAGCGATCACGCCGATGACCATTCCACCGCCAACAAGCGTTAGCCAGTCCATACCCTCATTCACTGGCAACAGCCCCCGGCACGAGAAATCGTTAACGCATTCGCTTCAATGACACATGCTCCGGCACACCGCCAGAATCATCATGCACCGACACTGCCCCAAGCTGGTTAACACTTTCTTCAGCACGTTACGTCCACCACAACCCTGCCCCGAACCTGCCCTTTTAGAATTTCCGGCGCCAACAACAAGACATCGGAAAGCCCAGCCCGGCTGATCGTGGCCGAGAGTTTGCTGATTTCAAGGTCTCGGGCCAACCGTGACCAAGCCTCCAGGCGCCGTGGCCTTGGGCATTGAACAGAGTCAATTCCGGCCAGCGTCACGCCGCGCAAAATGAACGGCGCCACAAAGCCCGGTAAATCCATACCTTGAGCCAAACCACAAGCCGCCACCACGCCCCCGTAACTCGTTGATGACAGGACATTAGCGAGCGTCTTGGACCCAACCGCATCAACCGCGCCCGCCCACCGCTCTTTCCCAAGTGCGCGGACTTCGCCATTGAGCTCGGTTCGATCAATAATTTCCGATGCCCCCAACGCCTTAAGATAGGCCTCCTCGCTTGCCCGGCCGGTAGCAGCGATCACGCGATACCCAAGCTGCGAAAGTAAAGCAATCGCAACGCTGCCCACCCCCCCGGCGGCTCCCGTCACAAGCACGGGGCCTTTCGCAGGCGTCAACCCCGCGCCTTCCAGCGCCATGACGGCCAGCATCGACGTATACCCGGCCGTGCCGATGGCCATCGCTTCGGCAGCGGAAAACTTGTCCGGCAGCGGTATCAGCCAATCACCCTTCACCCGCGCCCGCGTCGCATAGCCACCATGGTGCGTCTCGCCCATGCCCCAGCCATTGGCAACCACTGCGTCACCCGATTTGAAGCGGCCGTCGCTGGACGAACGAACATGCCCGGCAAAAT
>JANOFD010000615.1:0-5910 GCA_031413455.1 Rhodobiaceae bacterium | reverse complement strand
GGTGAAGAAAGGCGATCATCTGGTGGAGATCTACAGCCCTGACCTTGTCCTCGCGCAGAAGGAACTGCTCGTGGGCCTCGAAGGTCCGGCGAACAACGCCTTGATCGAGGCTTCAAAGCTGAAACTTTTGCGCTGGGGGCTGACGCAGGAGCAGGTGGAGGCACCCCATCCGCCACCCTACGCCTTCGGCTTCGGGTGGCAGGCCAACCGTTATTCCTCATATTTCTGGCCGAAGGTGTACGGTGTCGCCCGAAGCTTTAGCGTAGGGGGACTGAACGTGCACTACGTATACTTCTTGCTGCTCAGTAATGGAGATTTCTATGTCGGATCAACGAACGACCTTCGCCGTAGACATCTGCAACATCAGAATGGCGAAGTGACATCCACAAGACGCCATTTGCCTGCGACCCTGAAATGCTACGTTGCCGTTCCTGATGAAAAGAGCGCGCGAGAACTGGAGAAATACTTCAAATCCGGTTCTGGCAAAGCCTTCGCTTATAAGCGGTTATTGAGCGGGATCGAGCGCGCCAAAAAGCCGACAATTAAGTCCTTGGAGGTTTGAAATTGTGCTTCAAAGAGAGATGGTTGTTCTTAACCCATGCCTCACAACTCGGATTTGAGTTCGATGTTTGGGTGGCAGTTCCGCAGTGTCTTAATGGCCTTCTGATACACTCGCTCAACCGAAACGCCTTCGACTCCCGTGCCGGGTGGGTCGGGTGTCAGGGGCAAGATCAGTGGCGAGTAGGTGAGCGGTGGGGCTAGGGTGAAAAAGCCGATCGCCGGGATGCCGCAAAAGACGGCGAGGTTCAGGCCGGCGGAGTCGTTGCCGACATAGAGCAGGCATTGCGAGAGGGCGGCGTGGCTCAAGGCGAGCGAGGCGCCCTGCTGGGGCAGGTCGATGAATTTATCGCTGGCCAACCCTGAGTTCGTTCGAATGCTGGCCGCAACATCCTCGACATCGCGGCCTCCGAACAGGACGAATTTCGCATCGAGGGTTGCAGACAGTCGCTGTACCAGCGGGATGAAGCGCGCGCCCCATTGGCGTTGGGGGACGGAGGCGTTGACGCCGATGGCGATAGCGCGCTGACCCTGGAGGAGGTTTTTCGCCTGAGCCAAGGCTTGCGCATTGGGATGAAGGCGCGAGGCTGCGTGATCGAAATGCAAACCCATATGCGTCAGCAGCAGATCGGCCTTGCTCATGTGCAAGGGATGGGATGTTACGGCCGGCACACTCAAGCTTGTGGTCAGAAACAGTGCACGCGGGTCGTAGCTTCGCGTGTAGCCATAACGATGGGGGATGCCTGCCCGCCAGGCTGCGAAATTCATGCGTGGGTTCGACTTGAGGCATACAAAGCTGTCGAAGCGTCCTGCCTTTAGCTTTGCAACGGCTGCGGGCACGCGGATGCGGCTATCGCCGGAGCGCTCATCGGCGATGCCGATCACTTCGCTGACGAAATCCGAGCCGGAATAAAGCTCCCGGATGGGAGCGCTGCGCGGACAGGCGACGGCGACTTTGCCGTTGCTGCTGGCGGCGGCGATGGCCTGAAAATGTGCGGAATGCATGATGACGTCGCCGATGCCGCCACCGACAAAGGCGACGGAACGGCCTAACATGGCGGGTGGCGAAACGGTCTTGCCCAAGTGCTCAGGTGTCCTCGTTGGCAGTTGTTTGCCCTGCAAGTGAGGTGCAAATCAAGGGAAGACTGATGAACTGTCCCTTTATCTTCGGCGGATTGTTGCTTATTGCTGCCGTGCCGTGATACTGAGCCATGGATCAGATGGGATTGAGGCCTTGTTGACCAGACTTTATCAGCGCGTGCGGCTTTGGGTGCGCGCCAGACGGGCGTACAGGAAGTCGTTCGTGAAGGAATTTGGCGAGCTGGAGCTGACGTTGCTGCGCCATATCGTGCCGCACCGCGTTTCGGTCGATGTCGGGGCCAACAAGGGGCTGTTCGTTTACTTCCTGCGCAAATACTCGAAGGCCGTGATCGCGATTGAGGCCAATCAGTTTTTGTTCGACGGGCTTTCGCGCACGCAGTATCCCGGGGTGACCTACATTTGTGCGGCGGCGGCGGCGGCGCAGGGCACCTCCATATTTCTTGTTCCCAAGAGTCATGGTCAGCTGAACCGCAATGTGGGATCGCTCAAGGCCAATCCCAAATTTGCTGAAAGTGAGAAAATCGCCGTGCCGACCGTGCGCATAGACGATGTGGCGCGCGGCCTTGATGTCGGGTTCATCAAAGTCGATACCGAAGGCACTGAACTGGACGTTATCCTGGGTGCGCTGGAGGTGATCCGCGCAAGTCGGCCGGTACTGTTCATCGAAATCCTCGACAAGCTCAGCGCGGATGCGGTGAAGCTGTTCGCGCTGATTTTGCAGATGAACTATGTGGCGGCGGAGTACCGGAACCGTAAACTTGTGATTTGCGGCTCACTTGATGCGATCAAAAACCGGAACGTTATTTTCCTGCCGGTGTCGTAGGGGACGGAGCTGGCGCCGGTGCGGGGACAGGATATAAAGACGACACGCGGCCGTTAAGTTGCAACAGTTTCAGGTTGCCTGCCTGGGACTGCACGCGGACGCAGCGTCCGGCATAGTTGCGATGCTCGCACAGTACCCAGTCGCCCACGCCCTGAATGTCGAGGCTTGCGACTTTGTCATCAAATTTGAGGGCTTTGAGGTCTGGCGTGGCGCCAGTGAGTGTAAGTGCGCGACCTTTGTAGTCGGGCTGATCATAGACGACGATTGCAAGCGGCACGGCTACGGGCGGGGGTGGCGCGGGTGTGGTGGCCGCCGCGATGGCCACCGGCGCAAGAGACAGCCCTGCAGCGAGCGCTCCAACGCAGGCATGGATGGTGAATTTCATTACGTGAACTCCCTCAGCAACCGACAATCGCCCGGCATCTTAGACCACATCGATAAGTCACAATTTTGACTTTCTTGTGATCGCCCTTCGTTGTGGCGGGCGAAGGGCTGGTTGCGACGAAATCTAGCGCGAAATCAGGCAGCGCTTGGTGGCTTGGGGTTTATGCGTGCTATGAGTGTCTGCGCGCAGGTGACGTGCTGAGGACAAATTGACCATGACCAAACCCGAAGCTCCGTCATTATGGACGAAACTCGCATTCGGATTTGGCTCGGTTGCATTCGGCGTAAAAGACAACGGTTTCGCCTATTTTTTGCTGCTCTTTTATAGCCAAGTGATCGGATTAGATGCACGCCTTGCGGGCCTGGCGATCACGATTGCGCTGATACTCGATGCGATCAGCGATCCGATCGTGGGTTATTGGTCGGACAATTTTCGTTCGAAATGGGGTCGACGCCATCCCTTTATGTACGCGGCTGCCGTGCCCGTCGCAGTGAGCTATTACTTTCTTTGGGTTCCTCCAGTGGGCTGGTCGCAACTGGGGCTTTTTTGGTACTTGCTCGCGATGGCCGTTTTGATCCGTACATTCATTACTTTCTATGAGACGCCCAGTTCCGCGATGACACCCGAACTGACCGGCGACTATGATCAGCGCAGTTCACTCATTTCGTATCGCTTCTTCTTTGGCTGGACCGGCGGCAATGCCATGACCGTGATCATGTTCACGGTTCTATTTCCTGCCTTCGCAACCGCTGCAGTTTCGAATGGGCAGTTCAACCGGGAGGCCTACGAAGTTTACGGGCTTATCGCGTCAGGGATGATCTTTACGGCGATCATGATTTCAGCCCTTGGCACGCATTCACGCATCATCCATCTCAAGGCGCCACCGCCCAAGCGCGAACTGACGCTGCGCAAGATCTTTGCCGAGATTTTCGAAACGCTGTCTGACCGTTCGTTCATTGCCCTTTTTGTCGCCAGCATGTTCGGTGCGATCGGCGCCGGGCTCTCTGCCGCGCTGACTTTTTACATTTTGACTTTCTTCTGGGGTTTTACGGCGACCCAGATTGGCATCTTGACGCTGGGGGTTTTTCTGTCGGCCGTTATCGGGGCCCTGCTCGCGCCGGTCGTCACACGGACGATCGGCAAGAAGCGCGGCGCGATGATTATCGGCCTTATCGCTTTTATAGGATCGCCGCTGCCCATCGTCTTGCGGTTGGCCGAAATATTACCCGATGGACCAACGCCTTTTGTCTTTTGGTTCGTGTTTGTCACCGGCACGATCGATGTCGGGCTCATCATCTGTTTTCAAATTCTAACCGCCTCGATGATGGCCGATCTGGTGGAGCAGGCCGAACTGAAAACCTCGCGGCGCTCGGAGGGTATTTTCGTTGCTGCCTCTACGTTTATCCGGAAAATGGTATCTGGCATCGGCGTAATGATGGCAACGATGGTGCTGACGTTGGCGGCGTTTCCGGCGGGAGCCGATCCATCGCAGGTGGCGCCGGAGATCGTGTGGCGGCTCGGCTTTTATTATGTGCCGACGATTCTGACGCTATGGATTCTCATGATGGCGGTGATTTCGACATACCAGCTTGATCGCGCGGGACATGAAGACAATTTGCGGCGCCTGGCAGAGCGAAATGCGGGAGCGTGAGGATTTGGTGAGCCTTGGGCGGGCGTAGGGATGTCCCCTGATGGCCTATCTGCGGAATGCCACCGTTAACCTGCTCAACCTGCGCTATGCGATTCATGCTCTGGCGATGTGAGGTGGCGGGGTGTTTCTGGTTGTGTTTTTGTTGAAAGCGGAAGTAACCGCGCCCCTGATGCTGGTGGCGCTGTAGTCGTCAACGCAGGCTGGCCTTGGTCTCCAAAGTGGCTCGGATAAGCCATGACGTTGGTCAGACAAACTGTGCGACAAATTTGACTTTCCCGTGAACGCACGTGGTTGTGAACGCCACAGTCGGCGTGACTGGCCAATTTTTACCGTATCCGGCTGATGAAAAACCTTTCAGCTTTGAGAGCGGCGCAGCGATTCTTGTCAGGAATCAGCCCTTGCGGCCCCTGCCCGGCCTATTCACTCGAAATGCAACTAATGCGAGGCGGGGGACGTTTTCATGATGCCTAGAAAGCAAAGGCTTCAACCAAGGAAGACGCTCTCATGAATAAATTCACAATTGGGCTCCTCGCCGCCAGCGCCTTGTGCTCGGCCGGCCTGGCAGTAACGGCAGTGCCCGCCGCAGCGCAAAACCGGGGAGATTCAAGCTTCTCGGTTTCGCTGGGCGATGTCGCGTTTGGATATTCCGACGGCTATTACGACAATGAGCGCCGTTGGCATAGCTGGCGCGACGACGACGAACGTATTTGGTACGAGCAGAACCACGGCCCAACTTATTACCAGATGGGCCGCAACGACGAACGGGACCAGTTTCGCCGCGATTGGCGCGACGGCAGACGCAATTCCTGGCGCAACAATGGAGGGGATTCGAACTTCTCAATTTCGCTCGGCAATGTGGCGTTTGGATATTCCGACGGCTATTATGACAACAATCGAGGTTGGCACAGTTGGCGCGACGACGATGAACGTATTTGGTACCAGAGCAACTACCGCCCCACGTATTATCATTACAGCCGCTATAACGACCGCCATCAATGGCGCCGGGATTGGAGAGACGGCAGGCGCAATAACTGGCGCAACGACGGCGATGTAGGCTTCTCAGTATCGTTGGGCAATGTCGCGTTTGGGTATTCCGACGGCTATTATGACAATGATCGCCGTTGGCACAGATGGAACAGCGTCAACCAGCGCAACTGGTACCGGCAGAACCACGGTCAAACGTATTATCAAATGCGCCGCTACCGGGACCGCGACCGCTTTCGCCGCGATTGGCGGGACGGCAGGCGCAATGACTGGCAAGTTATTGGAAACTCGAACTTCTCCATTTCGCTAGGCAATGTGGTGTTCGGATATTCCGACGGCTATTATGATAACAATCGCCGTTGGCACACATGGCGCAACGACAACGAGCGCAACTGGTACCGGCAAAAC
>JANOFD010000614.1:0-4781 GCA_031413455.1 Rhodobiaceae bacterium | reverse complement strand
GTTATCGTCGCGTACAAGGATTTACCCGGCCCCATCAAGGAACTGATTGACTGGGATCTCCAACGCCAGGATGTCGAAATAAAATACAATCAAGTTATGGAGCAATTCCAACCCGACGGAATGGACCCCCCTGCGTTGATTTCTCAACCCGGTGCCGCCACCAACCAATTGGAACAATTTGAACTCAAAAACGTCACCGCCGTCGACGACGCGGGATTTGTGCTTCTTGACGATTTGGAACTGTCTCTCCCGCTCGACAAATCAATCGCGGCCATCGGGCCATCGGGCAGCGGCAAAGAAGCTTTGGGCCATTTGTTTACCCGTCAGTTGTCGCTCAAGGCCGGCACAATCAAGACGGGCCAATTTGATCTTTTGTCATTGCCTGACATTGTTTCCGGACGCCGCTTTGCTTATGCGGGACCAGAGACATATTTTTTCCCAACCGATCTGAAGAAAAATCTGCTCTACGGATTAAGGCTTGCGACACGCAATGTCGGACCGGGCAGCAACGCGCACGACGTTCGCCAGATCAAAGAGGCCGAGCGCTCCGGTAACCCCCCCTTCGATTCCACGGCGGACTGGCTCGATTACAGCGGCTTTGGAACCACTGATCCCAATGTCATCCGTGATCGCATCGTGGAAATTCTGTCTATGGTGGGCTTGGAAAACGATATATTTCAATTTGGCCTGCAATCGCGCTTGGACCCGCAAACAAACACGGCGGCCACAGACCGCATAGTCGAAGCACGGCAGGAACTGCATCGACGCCTGGAGCAGCCTGAACTCAGCCCTCTGGTTGAGCGTTTCGATGAGCACGCCTACAACCGCAATGCGTCGATCGCGGAAAATATTCTGTTTGGCGCAAGTTCCGACCCGCTGCTCCAGCCCGATAATCTGCCGGCATTGCCGCACTTCCAGCGCATCGTTGCCGAAGAGGGGCTGGAACAGCACCTTGTCGCGATGGGGCTATCAATTGCTGAAACGATGCTGGAATTGTTCCATGAACTTCCCGATGACCATCCCTTCTTCGACGAGTTCAGCTTCATTCCTGCAAACGAGCTTGCAACATTTCAGCAAATCATGACGCGCGCAAAGAGTTCCAGTCTCACCGACGCCGACAGGGCAAAGCTATCGGTTTTGCCGCTGCGCTATGTGGAAGCCCGTCACCGCCTGGGTCTGATCACGCCCGAAATCCGCGAACGGTTGCTTGCCGCACGCCGCACGTTTGCCCAGACCTTGCCCGCCGGATTGAAATCGCGCATTTCATTCTATAACGAAGACGCCTTCAACGCCTCCGCAAGCCTGCAGGACAACATTCTGCTTGGCAGGGTTTCCTACGGCGTGGCTCAGGCGCAAGACCGTGTCAACGCGCTGATCCGGGAAATTCTCGATCAACTGGATGTTCGCGATTTGGTAATAGAAGCAGGACTTGCGTTCAACAGCGGCGCCGGCGGTAAGCGCCTGTCAACGGGTCAGCGCCAAAAGCTCGGCCTTGCGCGCGCCGTCATCAAGGAGCCGGACTTTCTTGTGGTCAATGGAGCATTGGCCAATCTCGACGATCAGCAGAAAACCCAGATCGTTGATCGCGTTTTGCGCCACCGCAAAGGCCGGGCAACGCTTTGGATTCTGACCAAAGACGATTTGGCATCACGCTTCGATCGCACACTCACGTTCGAACATGGCCGGCTGGTATCCGATATCGGGAACTCTGACATGCACGAGGCCGCACAATGAGCATTCACGCAGAAGTGGATTTG
This sequence comes from Rhodobiaceae bacterium, assembly GCA_031413455.1. Lineage (GTDB taxonomy): Bacteria > Pseudomonadota > Alphaproteobacteria > Micropepsales > Micropepsaceae > SZUA-430. Next base: position 3,024 of record JANOFD010000614.1, on the reverse strand, counting down.
CTGCGGCGAATTCCGCTGTTCGCCAGCATCGACACATCCAAGTTGAAGTTGTTGGCATTCACCAGCGAGCGCCTGACCTTCGCGTCCGGGGCAGTGTTGTTTCGCGAAGGCGACCGGGGAGATTCGGCCTACTTGATATTGTCGGGGGTGGTTTCCGTATCAGTTGCATCCCCCAAGGGCGACGTGGTCGTCGCATCCATCGGCAGCAACAACATCGTTGGCGAAATGGCATTGCTGGGCGAAATGCCTAGAACGGCGACCTTGACGGCAACCGAACCCCTGGAGACGCTCAAGATCAAGAAGGAGCAATTTTTTCAGTTGCTGCGTGATTTGCCGCAAATGACGCTCGAGATCATGCGTGAGTTGGCAGCCCGCCTCAATAACGCCAACAAAGAACTTGCCGCAGCCCACGCAAAACTGCGCGCGGCAGGGCTCGAATAAAATGGCGATCGACCGCAACCACCCGGAAAACTACCCGCCGAATATCCAGGCGATATTGAAACGGCCCGCGCCTGCAGCCGCTATTCTGGGTCAGGAAATTTTGGACGTCGACAAGGCGCAAGGATTTGTACGGGTGGCATACAACGCCACAACATCGTTGTCCAACCGCTTCGGCGCCATTCATGGCGGCATGACTGCGGCGATGATGGACGATGCCATATCGTTGGCCGCCGGACTGACCATCGAATGGGGTCAAATCACACCGACGCTGGAAATGAAGGTCAACTATATAGCCCAGGGCAAACCTGAAACTCGATTGATTGCCGAAGCGCGCACCGTTCGCCGCGGCGGCACGGTGATTTTTTTGGAGGCGGACTTGAAAGACGCCAACGGGAAACTGATCGCCACCGCCTCTTCGACCGTCACGATAACTCAGGTGAAAAAAGCGGAGTGAAATCTACGCCGCGATTTCAACAATAATCGGCACATGGTCCGATGGCCGCTCCCAATCGCGTGCCGCCTTCAGGATCGTGTGTTTCTTGACCGCGCCATCCAGGGCCGGGCTCACCCAAACATGGTCGAGCCGCCGCCCGCGATCAGAAACCTTCCAATCCTGATTGCGATAACTCCACCAGCTGAAAACCTTTTGATCTTTGGGAACGAACGAGCGCGTCACGTCGATCCAGTCGTGCGCCGCATAGACCCGCGCCATCCGCTCCGTTTCCGTCGGCGTATGACTGACGACGTTGAGCAACTGCTTGTGGCTCCACACATCGTGTTCGAACGGCGCGACGTTGAGATCGCCCACAACCACGCGCCGCCCGGTTCGTTTTGACTTCATTCTGGAAAAATACTGCTCCATCTCGTCCAGGAACTGCAGTTTGTGCGCGAACTTGTCGTTCTCGTCCGGGTCGGGGATATCGCCACCCGCCGGCACATAGAAGTTATGAACCTCAATCTCGCCCGGCAGCGTCACCCGCAAATGCCGCGCATCACCCTTTTCGCAAAACGCCTTGGCGTCGACTTTCGAAAACGGCAGCCGTGAAAGAATGGCAACCCCGTGGTAGCCCTTCTGACCGTTGATCGCGATGTGTTCGAAACCCATCTTGCCGATGTCTTTGTGCGGGAAATGGGCATCCGCGACCTTTGTCTCCTGCAAACACAGCACATCGATCTTCTGTTCGCGTGCCAGCTTGGCCACAAGCTCGATTCGCAGACGGACAGAGTTGATATTCCAGGTGGCGAGACGGATCGGGGGCATAGGGGCTGGTTAATGCGCGTAGGCGCTGCCAAGTGCAACCAGAAATTAAAAGGCCCCCGGTTGTGCGTCCAACCGGGGGCCAAAACGCGCTTTAACGCGCCACGTGTCAGGAGGGGATTATCTGACACTTAGTTGGTCAACCTCAGTCTCGCTAGCGGGGGGGGGCAACGCGAAACCAAGGCATATCGACCAACTAAGAATCACTATATGCGTAGAAGTCACAGTCGGCAACTTTTTTTTTAGGACTTACGCATTGTTAATGACTATGTCGTCTGAGCAACACTAATTCCCGCATCGTGGGGAACAAGCCACGCCAGTTTGCAACTCAGGACGTTGGCATCCCAAGGTCTTTCGCCGTCAGGTCGATACAGCGCCAGGCGAGCCGGACAATTTCATCAACCTGCTCGTGTGTGACCACAAAAGGAGGTGCTACAACCATCGTGTCGCGAATGGCGCGCATCACAAGACCATTTGAAAAACAGTGATTCCTGCATTGTGTTCCCACATCAGAATCTTTCGGGAAAAACGTCCGTGTTGTCTTGTCTTTCACCAATTCAATGGCCCCAAGCAAACCAACGCCACGAACTTCCCCTACGAGCGGATGGGCGGCCAATTCACGAATCTTCGCCTGAAAGTAGGGCCCGATATCGTCATGCACGCGCTCGACGAGCTTTTCGCGCTCGATGATCTCGAGGTTCTTCAACGACACCGCACAGGCGACCGGATGCCCCGACCAGGTAAAGCCGTGCACAAACTCCTCATTGGCGGTAGCAAACGCATCGCCCACACGCGGGCCGAGTGCGACGGCCGAGATCGGCTGGTATCCCGACGAAATCCCCTTCGCCAAGGTCATAATGTCGGGCTCGATATTATAGGTCTGCGCCCCGAACCATCTGCCCGTCCGCCCGAACCCGGTGATCACCTCGTCCAGGTGCAGCAGCACGTCGTATTTCTTGCAGATGCGTTGGATCTCCGGCCAATAGCTGTCGGGCGGGAACAAAAGCCCGCCCGCGCCGTGGATCGGTTCGGCCGAGAACGAGGCCACCCTGTCGGCCCCCAGCTCGAGAATTTTCTCCTCCAGCTTGCGCGCGACCTCCAGCCCATACGCATTCGGGTCCTTGTCGCCCCCGAACATGTACCAATAGGCGGTGGGCACCTTTTCGAAGCCGGCGAGAGGCAGGTCGAATTGCGGGTGCATCGGCGTCAAACCGGACAGGGAAGCCGCCGCCATCGTCACTTCGTGATAGGAGTACTCGCGCGAGATATGGATTTTCTTCTGCGGCCGACCCTGCAAATTCCAATAATAGCGGATCATCTTCAGC
>JANOFD010000613.1:0-4263 GCA_031413455.1 Rhodobiaceae bacterium | reverse complement strand
TCCTTCGCGGCTTCGCGGCTTCGCGGCTTCGCGGTGAATTCTTTTTACTCCTCCTTGCGGACGAAGAGGAGGCGGACGCGGCCGGTGGAGTCGGTTTCGGTCCAGGCGCGATGGTGCGCCATGTTTGATGTCCAGGCCAGCATCTCGGGTTCGGTGCGATAGTAGAGATGCCAGTCGGTGATGAATTCCATCGGCCACAGATTGCTGAGTTCGGTCTCATTCATGTTGCCAACGATCAGCAAACCGCCCGGTGCCAGGCGCTCGTAAAGCCGTTCGGCCAAAGCGCGGGCGCGCTTGTCGACCAGATAGTCGATAAGGCCGACGGAATAGATCATGTCCTGTGGACCCAGATCCTCAAGCCATTTGCCACCGCGCAAGACTTCGGTGAACGAGACGTTCAAGGCCCGGACTTTGGCTTGCGGTTTGGCGCTGAGCGTCAGGGGATAGGCTTTGTCGTAGGCGTAGCCGAGCGCGTTTTCTTCCTGATCGATCAGCGTGAAAACGACGGAGGCGTTCGGGGCTTCGGGGTCGGCCAAATGAAGCTGAATTTCGCGGGCCGAACCGCAGCCCAGGCTCAAGATGTTGACGGGAGAGCCGTTGGCGCGGGCGCGCACGACGTCGCCGATGACTTTGCGCACGACCTGCATGCGGGTGGCAATGCATTCCGAAACGTCCAGGCCGATGCGATGGATGAGTTGCCCGTAGACGTCGGCGCCTTCGCGTTGCCAATCGTAGACGTAGTTCATGATCTCGAAGTCACCGGGGTAACCCGCCGGTTTGAAGTAGCTGCGCCACCAGACCGGGCCGTGGTTGAACTCCGGCGTAAGGACAAGCTCGGTGTACTCCTTCACGGCTTCGAGTTGCTTCTTGTCGGCCATGACGCCCGCCACGAGCTGGTTGCCGGTGCGCCACAGACCGCGCCATTGCGGGATGATGCGGTCCTCGCACATGGCATAGGCGTCAGCGGCGCTGAGACCCATCGACTGGTTGGGGAAGGGTTTGGTGCTGGCATCGACGATGGCGCGATAGGTGCGCAGGAAATGCAATATGTCGGCGCAATGGGCGCGATATTCCGGCGAGATCAGGCCGCCGGGCTGGGGTTCGAGGACCGCGAGCTGCTGGGAGATGCGAGCCTGGGCATTGCGGCGCAGCAGCGAATGGAAGTCGACGATGCCGTCGACGAAGTTGAGGGCGACTTTGGTACCGAAGACGTGGCGTTCGCTGCGGATGACTTTTGCCAGGCTGTCGAAAATCGTGATGCCGGCTTGCTTGACGACGATGGGCACGACTTCGCCGGCTTCGAAGGCGATGTCGACGCTTTGATTGGCGTTGGCGCTGATGCCTGTCAGGCTGATGTCGCCGAGGCGGAAGTTTCCGGCTTTCAGCGAAACTTTGGGAGGCGCGCCGGAAAAAAGTTCGGCGGCCTCATAGCGCTTGGGCCGAAAAAACATCTGGCGGCCGGTCGAGCCCTTGAGTTCTTCATAGGCGAGCATGTTCTGTGGTGTCTCCGCACCCCCACGGTGCAGGGCGACAATGATTTGGTAATATTACCAAGGGGTAAACAGAAGTCGCTATTGTATTAAATGAATCGAAGTCCTTCATGCGACGAGATGAAAGCGGCCGTCGTTCCAAATGAGCGGCTTTTGATCCAGCGTCACGGTCCAATCTGCTTTTGATAACGCCTGCTTCGCGGTCGCCAAGTGGACAAGAATGGCGGGCAGCAGTGTTGCCTGGATTGCGGGATCGCTGGGCAGGTAGATCCAGAAATAGGCAGCGTAGGCGGGAACGTCGCTGGACATTGTCAGCAGCGAGCCTTCGTCGTTTTCCCAATAATAGTCGCTTGAATCCGGGTCCAGGCCGCGGGTCTTGAAGGACGCTGCTATGGTGTCACCGAGCTCGTCGAGCGCCAGCCAAAACGGGTGTGCGTCGTCGTTGGGCAGATCATCGTCGCCGGGCATATCGACGTGGCAGACGAGCCTAAGAGCGGTCACTGGCGGGTTGGTGGATTGTCGGACTGCGACTCTGGAATGAGGGTGCGCATGCGATTGGCGAACGACAGCAGACAGACTTCTTTGGGCGAGAGTGGGCCCTTGGTGTAGCTTGATGAGGCCATGCCCGCCTGAACGCCTGCGATCAGCGCGGTGTCTTCGGCGTTGACCTGGCGGTTGATGCGCCAGTTGAGATAGCGCGCGGCGTTGAGCTCGCGGCTGACGTGAGGGTGGACATAGGAGATTTCGCGGATCACGGTCTCAGTTGGCGAGACTGGAATGAACTGCATGAAATCGACCTGGTCTGGATAGATGTCGAAAGCGACGTTGGGCCAAAGTTTGTAATAGGCCCAGAGGCGGCGGCGTTCGGCGGGCATGTGATTGAGCGAAGGCAACAGATTCTGATAATGGCGTTCGGACCAGTTTTCCGATGCGTTTTGCTGGATCTCGCCGGACATTTTGTCGACCCATTCGCGGGCTTCGATCTTGTAGGTTGATCCGAACAGGCGGGTCAGGCCCGGGTGAGCGACGCCGATATGCATGCCGTCAGAATAATTGTCGGCGATGTTTTTCCAGTTCACCGTGCGCGGGCGCAAGGTGACGCGGCCGTTTGGCACGAGTGTTTCGAGCGCGTAGGGTTCGAGTTCGTGCGCATAGGGCGCCATCATTTCGGCGATATGAGGCAGGCCCTTTTCAAAACGGACGAAGATAAAGCCCTGGAAAATTTCCTGCTCGACCGGGTGCAGGCCATGCTTTGCCTTGTCGAGATCTTCAAAGCCTTGCCATTTCGGTACGCCGGCCAGGCGTCCGTCGAGGCCATAGCTCCAAGCGTGATAGGGGCACACCAGCCGGTGGCCGCAGGAGCCGCGCGCCTGGGGTGCGATCTTTGCGGCGCGATGGCGGCAGACATTGTGGAAGCTGCGCAGTGTCCCTGCTTCATCGCGAAGTGTGACGACCCGCTCGCCCAGCACATCCAGGGTGACATAGTCGCCGGCGTTTGGCGCGTCGGAGACGTGACCCATGATGTGCCAGGTCTGGCGAAAGATCTTCTGGCGCTCCAGCTCGAAGAACCGGGGGTCGCTATAGATCCAGGCGGGCAGGCTGTGGGCGTTCAATTGCAAACCCCGTGGCCGATCAGGCGTCGTGAAGAATGAAAGTTGAATTCACCACAAAGACGCCAAGGGCACAAAGAAAAAGTGCAGGCCCGGCTTATTGGGATCTCAGTCTTTTCTTGGCCTCGTTGAGCAGCAGGACCGTTTCGGTCGAGATGGCGCTGGCGATACCGCGGAGGCTTGGTGGCGTCACGGGGCGCAGCGAGCCGATTTTGACGCCGGGATTGGTGCCGACGAGCACGGAACATTTACCGGTGTAGTTTGTGCCTTCGCAGACCTGCCATTCGCCATAGCCGGAGACCGCGAAGCTGCCGGTTTGCTGTGGCCAGCCCAATGCCGCTACGTCGGGAATTGCGGTGCCCACGACGCGCGCGGTGCCGTCAAAATTTGCGCCGGCATAGAGTGTGGCGACCGAAGGATGCTTTGCAGGTGCTCGTGCGATCAACCCCGATTGCGGGGTATAGGAGTTCAAGATGGCATCGAAGTCCGAGGCAAAGGCCTCGTAGTCTGGCGTGTTGGTCAGACAACCAGGGCTGTGCATCGCGCCCGGCAGTGCGTGAATTTCATCGTGAGCCGAGTAGTACACGACTTCGTCACCAGAGTAGATCGTGGCGTAGTCGACCACCACATAGTGAATTTTACGGTTGACTGCGTCGCGGCTGCCGTGTTTCTTGATGTTGACAGTTCCATTTCCCACACTGCGGAATAATCGCTCCCAGTACTCCTTAGTGAGTTCGGCGCTGGTGGCGTGGTCGATCTCGGCCTGCGACTTGGAGTTCGTCTCGGGAGTTTCGCGGATGAAGAAAACGCAAACAGCCGTACCCGAGTTCTCGATCGATTTGGCCATGTAGAAGGTTACGTGCTCATTTTTCTCCGGGACCGTTGACTGCCATCCCTCAGGTGCGACGACGCTGAAGCGGCCGCGGTTGTCGGTGAACTTGGTGCCGGCATGGGCATCCGAGACAAGGGCACTCAAGAGCAAGACTGTGACGAACCGGAACATTTCAGAGTGACCTTTCATTTTGGCGGCGACGCGCGTTTTCGCGGCTTCGCGTGATATAGTTTTCTCTTCAGCGATTGGGTGTGAGTTGTTTCATGGCTTCGTTGAGCAGGAGCATCGTGTCGGTGGCGATGACGCTGGCTACGCCGCGGGTGCCGGGCGG
>JANOFD010000612.1:0-4177 GCA_031413455.1 Rhodobiaceae bacterium | reverse complement strand
TTTTTCTGTGCCTGGGTGTGGTGGGGTGGATTTTCAGGACGGGGTATAGGTTGAAGAATTGACTTTACGCACCGACATGGCCGGGCACTTGAACTGGCCACCAAACGGACGCGTAGCATCCTCAAGATTTGACCCACCAAGGACACCAAGGCTTTCGAGCGCGCTCACGACTCTTGGTGTTCTTGGTGGTTCAAACTTCTTGCTGCGGGTCCGCTTCAGATTGGAACCACGACGCCGAAGCGATTGAGCCTCGAGTGGGTCCCGCATCAGCGCAGCAGCACAAGAGTGCTGCAGCGCGCGCGGGATGACACCGTTATTCTAGAATCGTGCGTGCCTTTTCGCTGTCTTTTGCGATCTGCGCTTTTAGCGCGTCGAGGCCTGTGAATTTCATTTCGGGGCGGAGGTAGGTGATGAAGGAGACGACGATCTGCTGGCCGTAGATGTCTTCGTTGAAGTCGAAGATGTGGACTTCGAGCAGCACGTCTTTTTTGTCGAAGGTGGGGCGGCGGCCGAAATTGGCGACGCCACCGTAGAACTTTCCGGCGAGTTCGACGCGTACGGCGTAGACCCCCAGCGCCGGTTCCAGATAGCCTTCGAGGGACACGTTGGCGGTTGGGAAGCCTATGGTGCGGCCGCGTTTGTCGCCGTTCTCTACCCTGCCCTCCACTGTCCATGTGTGGCCGAGGAGGCCTGCGGCGATCTCGGGTTTGCCTTCACGCAGGGCTTCGCGAATGCGGGTTGAGGAGATTTTTGTTTCGGGGCCGGCGCCGACGAGATCGAAGGTGGTGACGGCAAAGTCGCCGGTGGCCTTGAGTTTCTCGAGGTTGCCGGTGCGGCCTTTGCCAAACCGGAAGTCTTCGCCGACGATGATATGGCGCGCGCCCAGACCCTGAACCAGCACCTTGCCAACGAAGTCGTCAGCACTAAGCGATGCCAGTGCCGCATCGAAATGCAGGGCATAGAGAGTATCGACACCCGCCTGTTCCAGCAGCCTTGCCTTGGCACGAAAGGGCGTCAGGCGAAAGCGGGGACCATCGGGCTTGAAGAATTCCTGCGGGTGCGGCTCGAAAGCGAGCACCGCCAACCGGTCGCCGAGCTTTTTGGCGCGCGCGAGCAGGGCCTGATGGCCGCGGTGGACGCCGTCGAAATTGCCGATGGCGACCGTTGCACCGCGTGCGGTGGCTGGAAGGTTTTCGTAGTGCCGGAAAATTTGCATCGGGAACGCGATTACTTGCCGCGTGAGGGGACCATGATCAGCGCCTCACCCTCGATGACGACTGTGTCACCGACCTTGCAGATCGTGGACAGAACGGCACGGCGCTTTTCGGCAATGATTTCGGTGATGGCGCAGGTGGCCGTCACGGTGTCACCGATTTTGACGGGGGCTTTGAAGCGCAAGGACTGGCTCATGTAAATGGCGCCGGGTCCTGGCAATTTTGTGCCGATGACTGTTGAAATGAACGAAGCCGACAACATGCCGTGGGCTATGCGGCCCTTGAATGGCGTTTTCTCTGCGAAGGTCTGGTCGAGATGAACCGGGTTTGTGTCGCCGGAGACGCCGGCAAACAGAACGATGTCGGCATCGGTGACCGTTTTGCCGTAGCTGGCGGATTGGCCGATCGTCAGGTCTTCAATAAACAGGCCGGTCATGTGCGTGGTGCCTTGTTGGTGGATGGGGATGTTGATTGGAAATGCCGGGGGGCAATGTAGGGGATTGCAACCTGCCTGTCACCAGAGCAAGCGGCGCATGGCGGCTTTGGCTGTGAGGTTCTGGGCGTGCAGTGTTGACGCGATCCTGGCTGGATCGGGTGTACCATCCGGCTTTGAAAGTTGCGGTTCGTGAATGCCGCCGGTGATGAGCAACGCATCGATGGTGGCGCGTGTGGCGCCAAGTATGTCGGTCTTGAGGCCATCACCGATAGCGAGCCATTTTGTGCGGGGGATCTCGCGACCCGTGGTGAGTTTGAGGTGTTGAGCGACGAAATCGTAGACCGGCAGATGCGGCTTGCCGAGATAGATGACTTCACCGCCCTGGCGCTCGTAGTCTTGCGCCAGTGCGCCGGCGCAGTAGATGAGCTGATCGCCGCGTTGCACTTGAAGGTCCGGATTGGCGCAGAAGAACGGCAGGCGCTCGGCCAGCGCCTCGCGCCAATAGGCGGTGTAATCATCCGGGCCTTCTTTGGTGTCGTCGAAGGGTCCTGTACACACAATGGCTTGCGCTTCGTTCAAACCGACGCGGCTGACTTGCAAGCCGTCGAACAGCGTGAGGTCCCGGTCCGGGCCGACGTGGTGGATTTTGAATTTTTGCCCGGCGGATTTTTCTGCGAGCAGGGTTCGGGTGAGATCACCTGAGGTGACGAGGCTGTCGTAGGCCTCGCCGCCGACGCCAAAGCCCTGCAACTGCTCGCGGATTGGGGCGCTGGGGCGCGGCGCATTAGATAGCAAGAGCACCACACCGCCGTGTTGCCTACGAAATTGGCTCAGGCATTCGACGACGCCGTCATAGGCCGCACGGCCATTGTGAATGACGCCCCAAATATCGCAAATCAGGACGTCATAGTGGGGCGCCAGGGCGCGCAGGCCGTTGATGATTGGGAATTCTGACATGGCGGAACGAAGTGACAGATTGGCCTGTTGGCGTCAATGAACTCGGGCTGAAGCATTTTTCTTCGAATTAGAGGCGCGCGCCGAATCAGATTCACCACTAAGCCACAAAGGACACGAAGTGAATCACAAAGAACAGGACTACTGGGCGCTATGCGCCTAAGGCGGCCGCGCCTCGACAGGCTTCGTGAAACCTTCGTGTCCTTTGTGGCTTTGTGGTGAATCTGTATCGCCACCGCGACGCTACCGCATGCACACAAATATTCGCTCAGTTCCGCACTTTTAGAAACTCTGTCACCCCGTGCGCGGGTGCAGCATCTTTCATGCTGCGCCGCAGACACGGGGCCCATACGGGGTTCAGTGCCGCCGCTTTTTTTGTTGTGTTGAGCGGTGGGTCCCGCATCAGCGCAGCAGCACGAAGAGTGCTGCAGCGCGCGCGGGATGACATCGTTTTTGTTGGCCAGGAAAAATCTCACGCGAAGACGCGAAAAGAAAGAAATGGTTTCGTTGCACGTGCGTGTTGCCTCGTCCGGTTCTGTTCGCGCCTTTCCTTCTTCTTTTCGCGTCCTTCGCGTGAACTTTCTTGACTTACGAAATTTACGCCGCGCGTCCGCCCGATACCGGGCGTGGACGCGAGGTTGGGCCTGGTTGCGGGGCGGGCGCATTCGTGGGCAGACCGTGGTCCATGATGACGTCGCGGATTGGTTTGGCCTCACCGAACAAAAAGCCCTGGCCATAGTCGACGTGGAAATCAAGCACGCCCAGGACTTCACGCTCGTACTCGATGCGCTCGGCGATCAGGTTCAAGCCGTAGCGCATGAGAAGCTGTTTGAGATCGGCCGGATGGATGCGGGCGGTGGATGCATCGGCATCGCCGAGCATGAGCTGTGCCGGCACTTTGACGTAACGCACGCGCTTGGCGCGGGCCGCGCCAAAATCGAAGTCCAGGGTTTTCACTTTGTCGATGGAAAGCATGAAACCCAAATCGGCCAGGTGTCCGATATTGGAATTTTCAACAGAGGTCAGGGTTTCAAACGCCTCCTGGGAGATCTCAAACATCAACTGGCCAGCGAGTTCGCGATTCTTCTCCAGATAGCTGATGAACTGGGCGAAGAATCCCCGGTCCTGCAGCGTCTCTCGCGAGAGGTTGCAGAAGACGCCGATCTCCTTGTTGCGCTGGCTCCAGGTTTGCAGCGCCTGCACGCAACGGAACAGCAGCATGTTGTCGATCACCGCCATCAGGCCCGCAGGCTCTGCGATCTTGATGTATTGCGAGGGCATGATGATCTTGCCATCTTCGGTGCGCAGGCGTGACAGAGCTTCGTAGAACCTGACGCGGCGTTGCGGCAGACTGACAATTGGCTGCATGTAGAGTTCGACGCGATTGTCTTCGAGCGCGCGGCGGATCATATCGAGCATCGCGTCGCGCGGGGTGCTGGCCTGCGCTGGGGCGCGTTCCTGTGTGGAGGCACGCAATGGAACATCGTCCAGGGCTGGCTCTTGCTTTGCGCCCTGTCGGCGATGCCTTCGGCCAACCGGCGCACAAGAGATTCCAGGACCTTGACCCTCACAC
>JANOFD010000611.1:0-4016 GCA_031413455.1 Rhodobiaceae bacterium | reverse complement strand
GGCGCGCGTTCGCGGGGTTGAACGCCGCCTTGCCCAACGCCCAATGGCTGCCCCAGGTCGGCAGCATCCCGACGTATAGGCCCAATTCTTCAGCTTGGTTGACGATGAAATCTACGTGGCGGAAGTAGGCTTCGTTGGGCCGCGCGGGGTCGCCTTCCAGCAGCGGCAGCCGGAGGCGGCCTACGCGATGCTGGCCTGCACGCGGATCGGCGCTGTGCATTCAGTCGTGTTTGGCGGGTTTTCACCGGAAAGCATTGCGGGGCGCATTCTCGATTGCAAATCGGACTTTGTAGTCACGGCCGACGAAGGGTTGCGCGGCGGCAAATGCATTCCGTTGAAGGCCAATACCGACGAGGCGTTGAAACAGTGCCCCAACGTGAAGTCGGTTTTGGTGGTGCGGCGCACGGGTGGGGCCGTCGCGATGAAGGCGGGCCGCGATCATTGGTATCACGAGCTTGCCGCGACCGTGCCGCCTGAGTGCAAGCCGGAGGAGATGGGGGCCGAAGACCCGCTGTTCATTCTCTACACGTCGGGTTCGACGGGCAAGCCCAAGGGCGTTTTGCATACGACCGGCGGATATCTCGTCTTCGCGTCTATGACGCATCAATACGTGTTCGATTATCACGACGGCGACGTTTATTGGTGCACGGCCGATGTGGGCTGGGTGACGGGGCACAGCTATATTGTTTATGGACCGCTTGCGAACGGGGCTACGACCTTGATGTTCGAAGGCGTGCCGAACTACCCGACCGTGTCGCGCTTTTGGGAGGTGATCGACAAGCACAAAGTCAACATTTTCTACACCGCGCCGACAGCGATTCGCGCCTTGATGCGCGACGGCGAGGCGCCTGTGAAGCGGACCAGCCGTAAGTCGCTTCGATTGTTGGGTTCGGTGGGCGAGCCGATCAATCCTGAAGCCTGGCTTTGGTATCACCGCGTCGTGGGCGACAGCCGTTGTCCAGTTGTCGATACATGGTGGCAGACGGAGACGGGCGGGATTTTGATCACGCCGTTGCCGGGAGCGACGGCCTTGAAACCCGGCTCGGCGACGCGGCCGTTCTTCGGTGTTGTGCCGCAAGTTGTCGATGCCGAAGGCCGTGTGCTTGAAGGCGCTGCGTCGGGCAATCTGGTGCTGGCCGATTCGTGGCCGGGGCAGATGCGCACCGTCTACGGCGATCATCAGCGTTTCGTCGACACGTATTTCAAAACCTATCCGGGCAAGTATTTCACCGGCGACGGCTGCCGGCGCGATGCCGACGGCTACTACTGGATCACGGGACGCGTAGATGATGTGATCAACGTCTCGGGCCACCGGCTGGGCACGGCGGAAGTGGAATCTGCGTTGGTCGGGCACACGAAGGTTGCCGAGGCGGCTGTCGTTGGCTATCCGCACGACATCAAGGGGCAGGGCATCTATGCTTATGTCACGCTGAAAGCCGGGGTCGATTCGACGGAAGATTTGCGCAAGGAACTCGCGGCCTGGGTTGGAAAGGAAATTGGTGCGATCGCCAAGCCGGACGTTATTCAGTGGGCGCCGGGCTTGCCCAAGACCAGGTCGGGAAAAATCATGCGCCGCATTCTGCGCAAGATCGCCGAGGGCGACACGTCTAACCTGGGTGATATCACGACGCTTGCCGACCCTGCGGTGGTGCAAGATTTGGTGGCGAACGCAAGAAAGTTGGCGTAGATATCGCGGAACCTTTCCTGGGGAGTAACCAATGGCGAAGACGCAAAAACTCGTCGTGCCTTATCTGACGGTCAGCAATGCTAAAGCGGCGCTGGCCTTTTTGAAGAAGGGTCTCGGCGCCAAAGAAGTCATGACAATGCCGAGCGACGACAAAAAACGCCTGATGCATGCTGAAGTCGAGATCAACGGACATGCGCTTTATTTATCCGACGATTTTCCGGAGTTTTCCGGCGGGAGTACGCCTGAGAAGCATGGTGGTACGGCGGTTAGCATGTTCATTCAGTTGACGGCTCCCAAAGAAGTCGATCAGTGGATGGCACGTGCGGCAAAGGCCGGAGCTAAAATTACGATGCCTGCAGCTGACCAGTTTTGGGGCGACCGGTTTGGACAACTCAAAGACCCGTTTGGTCATTCGTGGTCGTTTGGAGCGCCGCTTCCAAAGGTCAAGGCGAAGCCTGCGTCCAAGAAAAAGCCCAAAAGCAAATAGCGGCACGGAAATAAGTGTGAGGGGCGCTACGATGGGCGCCCTTTTTTGTGTGGCCGCGAAGGGCTTTCGGTATCATTGGGGTATCAGCTGAGGGTGCCAGTTTGCGCAAGTTTGACCTGATCATAATTGGGGCCAGTTTTGCGGGGCTGGCGTGCGCCCGGACGGCTGCGTTGCGCGGGCTCAGTGTGTGTGTCGTGGAGCGCAAAAGCGATGTAGGTGAGGGTGTTCGCACAACCGGCATTTTGGTCAAAGAGGCGGCGGAAGAAACTGACTTTCCTGCTGCATTGACCCGGCTTATTCGTGGCGTGCGCCTTTATGCGCCGAACGGTAAATATACGGATCATTTAGCGCCCGGATACTATTTTTTGGCAACCGATACGCCAAACCTGTTGCGCTGGCTGGCGGCCGAGGCCGTCCGTGCAGGTGCAGAGTTGGCGTTGGGCACTCCGTTCAAGTCTGCCGTGACCCATGACGACTGCATAGAGTTGCCTAATTTGGGGCTGAGCGCAAAGCTGCTTATCGGAGCTGACGGTGCGACATCCGGCGTCGCCCGATATTTCGGGCTGGATCGCAATCAACGTTTTCTGACCGGGCTTGAGGTGGAGTTGGAGGCTGAACCAGGGCTCGATGGACGATTTTTACATTGCTTTTTGGATAGTGTTTTGGCACCCGGCTACATCGCTTGGGCGGTGCCTGGTGTTGGAGTTACTCAAGTGGGTCTTGCAGCCCGGCATGGCACGAAGCCAGACTTAATGGCGTTTCTACATGTGTATCGAACAAGATTGGGCTTGCCAGATCGTCCGATTTTGGCGCGAAGACGGGGACTTATTCCGGCTGGGGCAACGCTTCGCCATACGCATCGCGGGCGCGTGATGCTGATTGGCGATGCGGCTGGTCATGTTTCACCGCTGACAGGTGGCGGGATTGCACAAACGTTGCGGCTTGGCCGGCGGACCGCACAACTTGCCGCGGACTGGATTCACGCAGGAGCGGCGCATCCGGGGCTGGCCCTGGCACGGGAAGCGCCAAAGTTTGCCGGAAAATTGTGGCTGAGGCGCGCACTTGATCTTGCGCCCCCGAATTGGGTTTGGAATTTGGCATTTGGGACTGCGCCATTCCGGGCATTCACGCAGCGCATTTATTTCCATAAACGCGGAACGGGCAGTCATACCCCCAGCGGAGACGGCGATGACATGCCGAAAATTCAGCCCGATCACATTCAGACCCGAGATATCCAACAGAAGCTGAGTTAAAGCTGCGTGGTCGAGTTCGATGTGGTTTTGTCGTGTATTTCAAAAATTGCGAGGCACAATTCGGTCGTAATCCGCAATCCCAGCACGCCGAATACTATAGTTACGATTGCTGCAAGCATGTCCCAAACGCCGGTGAAAAACCCGACGGTGAACAATTTGCCGAAGCCAAAGAAAAAGTAGACGACGTTTACGAAGACGATCAGGACAAGGCCGATCCAATAGATCGGTTTGATGATCGAGGGTGCTATTTTCTTGTCAAAACTGAAAAGATCGCCCAATTCCATTGTTCACTCCGACTTGCTGCATTCTGTTAAGACTGCCCTTGCAGGCGGCCCAAGGCATATTTGTATCATCCACCTAATGACTCTAAAGCGTTTTTGATACGTAAACGCAATGCGCTTTTGGCGAAATTCATTTGGAGCTGTCTGATGCGGGCCACGGTTTTTCGGGGATTGGACCAAACATGCCGCATGAATTGAGTACTAATTGAGCACTGGCAGGTGAAGGGAGGGCGTGCTTATAAGTGCATCGTTCTTTATGTGCCGTCTAAGGCGAGGGTCACCCCATGCTTCGCTCGTTTGGTCAGCGT
>JANOFD010000610.1:0-7286 GCA_031413455.1 Rhodobiaceae bacterium | reverse complement strand
GGAATCGTCGCCAGCATGAGCCGCCTCGCCAATCCATACGACAACGCCAAAGCGGAGAGCTTCATGAAGACACTCAAGCACGAAGAGGTCAACGCAAGTCTCTATCGTGATGTCAAACAGGCGAGGCGCCAGATCGGTTCGTTCATCGAAGACATCTATAATCGACAGCGGTTGCATTCGGCGCTCGACTATCGCTCGCCCATGGAGTTCGAGGCCGAGCTATGCCGAAGAGCGCCTGCCGTCGCATTCGCCGAAGCCATGGGTTTTCAAGGCATGGGGAAATCTACTGCGATCAACCAAGATGTCTAAGTGTGCCCGCAACGAGACAAGGCCGACGTGTTTTTTCTCACGCCGGCCAAGCACGCATCGCAGTGAGTTTCCACCGGCTATTCCTCGGCGGGTTGCTCCCCAGCAGAGCCCGCTTCCGCTTCGCCGGATCATTGCTTATACGTCTTTACACAAAGCCGCCGCAATCCCGCGACGGCCAACCTGTCTCCCAATTTCCGTGTCTCACACGAAGGGTGCAGTCCATCCGCCAGGTGTCCTGTTCACCGAGGACTGCCGCAGTTTTGAGCGAATATAAGGTTATGCGACCATTTGTTCTCTTTTAATTTTCGGCGCTTTCTGCGCATTTCGGCGCTGTAATTTGGATGGTGGAAGACTCCGTCAAGCCCGGCCAGGCCGCTTCCTGTCCCTATTCGAAGCAGCCCCTCACCCTTTTTTCGGTCTTCCGAAAAAAGGGTGAGGGGTCCTGGTGGCGCTGTATATTACGGTGACAGTGTATCTGTCCTGCTCACTTCGAATCTACCCAGATCGAAGCAACCGGGGAAATTCGCTGCATTCGGCGCACCGGGAATCGCGAAGGCGAAACGACGCAAGCTCTAGGCGGCAAACGCTGTGTATAGATTGAGTTAGCGCGTCTACTTTGGAGACGAATTGGTGTACTCGGTTCGTTTGCCAGGAGCGGGGGAGCGCATCCGCAGTGAACCAACGCACCGCATCGTCATCTTTTGTGTCGAAATATGGTCCCTGGGCGGTGGTCGCTGGTGCGTCCGAAGGTCTTGGCGCTGCTTTCGCGACTGAGCTCGCGGCGCGCGGTCTGAACCTGTTACTTTTTGCACGCAGGGCGGCGCACCTTGAAGGCGTCGCCGAACGCCTGCGGGCCGAAGCGAAAGTCCAGGTCCGTACCGAAGTCTGCGACATGGCGCGTGCCGATCTGCCGGCCGCTCTTGAGGCGATGACAGCCGATCTCGACGTGGGGCTCGCCGTCTACAATGCAGCCTATGCACCCGTTGGCGAGCTGCTGCGCCGATCGCTCGACGACCTGCTTCGCGTCGTCGACGTCAACGTGCGCGGCCCACTGATTTTCGCGCGCACGCTCGCACCCCAAATGGCTGCGCGCGGAAGCGGCGGCATTGTTTTGATGTCCTCGCTGGCAGGATACCAGGGCGCGCCGCGCATCGCCACCTACGCGGGATCAAAAGCCTTCAACATCGTTCTGGGCGAAAGTCTCTGGCATGAGTTGCGACCGCACGGCGTTGACGTCGTGGTGTGCAGCGCCGGGGCCATCCGCACGCCGGGCTACGATAAGGCCGCCACCAAGGATGCCCCAGGAACGCTCGATGCTGACGTGGTGGTGCAGGCGGCGCTCGATGCGCTGGGCCGTGGCCCGGTCATCGTGCCCGGCGCGATCAACCGGATCGCGCGATTCGTGCTCGGTCGCGTTCTGCCTCGCCGCACGGCGATCGATATTTTTGCCCGTTCAACAAAGGAGCTTTCGTGACCCTCGCCGGATACTTCGCGCCACTCGGCGTGTACGCGCTGATCACAGTCTTGCACCTTGTCGTGCCCGCGCGAACGGTCGACGGCTACGTCATCGATCCCATCACGGAGCGGCCCTATCGCTATCGGTTGAACGGCCTGATCGTCTATTGGCTGACGATCGGGCTGTGGGCGCTCGCGTGTTCTGCGGGGTGGCTCGCATGGGATTTCTTCTGGACCACGCGGTGGGAGGGTTTGGCCGGCGCATGTGTATTCGGCTTACTCTTTACGCTGGGCGTCGTTCTGTCCCAGCCGCGCACGGAGAAGGGTTTGCTCGCCGATTTGTTTCTGGGTCGCGCCGCGAACCCGCAATGGTTGGGTGGACGCCTCGACGCGAAGATGTGGCTCTATCTGATTGGCGCGACGATGCTGGGTCTCAACATCTATTCGTTCGCGATGCATCACTATTTGGCGTTTCCCGATGATCTCTCGCCGGGCGTACTTCTCTATGTCGCGCTGTTCACATTCTTCTTGAGCGAATATCTCTTCTTCGAGCGCGTGCATCTCTACACGTACGACTTCTTCGCCGAGCGCGTGGGGTTCAAGCTCGGCTGGGGATGCCTGCTCTTTTATCCCTATTTCTACGGGATCGGCCTTTGGTCGGTGGCAGACCTGCCCAATCCGCAGACGCCGGGAGGAATACTGGTGGCAGCTGCTGTCCTGTTTTTTCTGGGCTGGAGCCTGGCGCGCGGCGCCAACATGCAGAAATACCTTTTCAAGCGCGATCCGGCGGAAAAATTTCTGGGCCTCATCACGCCGGAAGTGCTGAGCGACGGCAAACATACGCTCCTCGCCAGCGGCTTTTGGGGCGTTGCGCGGCACGTGAATTATCTCGGCGAGTTTCTGATGGCGATCGGCCTGACGCTGGCGCTCGGGTTTCCGGGCCACCTCGTGCCGTGGCTCTACCCGCTCTACTACGTCGCGCTGCTCGTCCCGCGCCAAATCGACGACGACCGCCGCTGCGCGCAAAAATATGGCGCGCTCTGGAAAACCTACGTCAAGCGCGTACCCTACCGCATTGTGCCGGGGGTGTACTGAGCTGCCTGGGTAAGTGTTTCCGGCGATCACTGAAAGTTGGCATATAAACTGTCACCGTATTTCATTACCTTTATAGCCCTTCCCACCAGCGCACTTGCGTTGAGGGGGAAGGTGGCGCGGCCCGTACTTCACGGGCCGTGACGTATGGGGGCGATGGCACACACATTCGCACGGGAGTTACGCCGGACTATGACCGAGGCTGAGCGTCGGCTTTCGCGCGCCTGCAAATCAACTGTGTTTGGCCGGGCGCCGGCACTGACGGTGGGATTGATTTCGGCATTTGCGCAGCGTCGCCCCCCATCCGTCTCGCCGCTTCGCGAAGAGCTACGCGGCGCGCCACCTTCCCCCTCGTCGCTGCGATCCGGGGAGAAGGGCTATAAGTTGGGGCGTGCGCGCCGTGGACAACTTGAACAGGACAAACAGGACAGTGTTCTGAGACAGTGTCCTATGTCCTGTTTGTCCTAAAAAGAGCGGCAGAAATGAGCCGCTTTTCCAGGAAAATAGGACAGCGAGAGCTAGCGAGTCGTCGGTTTGACGCAGCGAAACACGATATTGCCGCGCCGATCATTGAACTGCGTCAAAACCTCAGGCGCCGTGCACTTGGGAAGCTGCCAGCCTGAGCTGCGTAACAGGCCAACGAAAAAGTTTTCCGCTTGTGCAGTAGCGCCAAACGTCAGGGTTGCAGTCACAGCGGCAGCAAGCAGCATGGTCTTCTTTTGCATAGTATTCTCCACAGTTTCTCGGGGGTTGGCTAATGGATGGGGATCAGTGGCGCAAGTGCCACGAAAGCCGCAGCCGTTGGATTGACACCAAATCTGAAGTATTCCAAGGCATTACGCCTTGTGGACTGGCCAATTGAATGGACCCTCGCATGATGGAATCCGCTTTCAGCGCTGTCGCAGAAAAGCTCAAGTCGCGCATCCAGGCCCTGCGCGCCAAGACCATCGACAATGGCTGCACCGAGGATGAAGCGCTGGCCGCAGCCGCAAAAGTCGCCGAGTTGCTCGACCGCCACGATCTGTCACTCACCGACATCGAGATCCGGGAAACGCCGTGCGAGCGGCGCGAGTACGAAACTTTCCGCAAGAAGCGCGTGCCACTCGACGGCTGTGTCGTCGCGATCTCAATTTTTTGCGATTGCCAGGTGTGGCGCGAGAAGAACGAATTCGGCGAATCGCGCTTCGTCTTTTTCGGTCTGCGCCCCGATGTCGAAGTCGCACACTATCTGACCGAGTTGATCGACGGTGCCGTGCGCCACGAACAAGGCCGCTACAAGACAACACCCGAGTATCAGAAATTTCGTCACAACGAGCGCCACCTGGCCAACGCCTCGTTTGCCATGGGCATGGTCGAATCAATCGCCGACAAACTGCTTGCAATGAAGGCGGCGCGCGATCAGGCGAATGAAGAGTCGGGCAGGGGGCTGGTCGTCCTCAAATCCGCCGTGGTCGACGCCGAACTCAAAAAGCTCGACTTGAATCTTCGAACCCAGCGTCGCACCCGCCGCCTGGTGTCGCAAGACGCCTACCAGGCCGGCGAAGAGGCAGGCGCGGCGCTGGCGATCAACGCGGCTCTACACAAGGCGTAACATCATGCGAAAGAAGAACTGGCGAGTTGTAATCACCGGGAGCGTCCTGATTGCCGCAGCGACGGGATTTTACTTCTATATGATTGGATTGGCATCCCAGTCGACGGACGCGGTGGCATTGATGCAGACCGTGGGCACGGTCGCTGGTGGCGCCGGTGGATTGGGGATTGCCATGATCATCGTTGGCCTCATCGGCACCAAGGCAAAGACGTGACGGGAAAGGCCGCATGTCGACGCTCTCAGCCGTCCTGACGCCGCATGGTCAGCTTCACCTCGTGCATACGGGTGAAGGGTCGGCGCTTCAGCCTGAAAAAAGCGCGCGCCTGGAAACAGCATTCGCTCTGGGCACAGGCCACGGATTGCTGAGTCTGGGCGTAGACGAAGTTGGTGCGCCTCTCCCGCCGGTGCTGTCATACTGGCGAGAGCTCGCCGCGAAATACGTCACAGCACTCTGTGCACTGCCAAGTATCGGCGAGGGCCGGACCAAGCCGCCGGTTCCACGCCCCGCAGACGACGAACTGGCCAGCATGGCGGCAAGCGTCCCGCCGATGACCGGCGCGGAATACGTGACGCCTGCCGTGCTCTGCACGCTGTGGCGAGCCACGGATGAAGCGTTTGATACCGAGCTCGCGCAAACCAAATTGCCCGTCCAGGCGTTTCTGAAATCGCGCAACGCCGCGTGGAACCTCGTCGGCCGCGTGCACTTCAATTTGGCCGAGAACCGAAAGGACGAAGAGTTTCCCTTCGCCTTTCTGGCGACCTACACCACACGACTGTCGGCGGCGGCAAAGGCCCAGCACCTGCCACTCGGCAAAGCGCTGCAGGAATATGCAGGCGCGCAAAACCGCGAGCGCCTGCTGTCGCTGCTGTTACCGGTTCAACGAGCCGGCGAAAATTGCCCGTGGCTCAAGTCCATGGTCGATGCCGGAGAAATATTTCATCCATTGCGTTGGACCGCGCGGGAAGCGCTGCAATTCCTGAAAGACGTGCCCGCACTTGAAACCGCCGGAGTGGTGGTGCGCATGCCCGTAAGTTGGCGCATGAACCGCCCGGCGCGCCCCCAGGTGAAGGCGACTGTCGGCGCCAACGTGCCCTCAACTCTGGGCATGGATGCGTTGCTAGACTTTCAAATGGAGGTATCGCTCGACGGCGAAAGCCTGTCGCCTGCCGAAGTCAAACAGCTTCTGTCGCACTCCGAAGGCCTTGCCCTCATTCGCGGCAAGTGGGTGGAAGTTGATCGAGAGCGCCTGAGCCAAACGCTGGAGCAATTCACCGCCATCGAACGCCGCGCCCGCACCGGCGGCCTATCGTTCGGCGAAGCGATGCGCATGATGTCAGGCGCAGGCTTTTCCGGTGACGCAACTGCAGAGCATCTTGGCGTTGACTGGGGCCAGACCGTGGCGGGGCCATGGCTGTCGCAAACCCTCGCGGGTTTGCGCAGTCCCGATGGAACGGTCACGGCCGATCCCGGCCCGCTATTACAAGGCACATTGCGCCCATATCAAAAGTCCGGCGTGCAGTGGCTTTACCTGCTCTCAAAACTCAGGCTCGGCGCCTGTCTTGCCGACGACATGGGTCTGGGCAAAACGATTCAGGTGTTGGCGCTGCTTCTGGTGTTGAAGAAAGAAGGGCAGGGCAGGCCGAACCCCAGTCTGCTGATAGCACCCGCATCGCTTCTCGCAAACTGGGCGGCCGAGATTGCGCGTTTCTCTCCCAGCCTCGAGGCAGTGATCGTGCACCCCTCGGCAGGACCGACAGAGAAGGCAAATCTGGATCGCGCCGACCTTGTCATTACCAGTTATGGCTTCCTGCAGCGCGCCCCTCAACTCACCGCGCAAGCGTGGAAAATGGTGGTACTTGACGAGGCGCAAGCAATAAAAAACCCTTCGGCAAAACAAACCCAAGCCGTCAAGAAACTCAAAGCCGAACAACGGATCGCGTTGACGGGCACCCCCATAGAAAACAGGCTGGGCGACCTGTGGTCGATCTTTGATTTTATCAATCCCGGGCTTTTGGGGTCCGCCAAACAGTTTTCAACTTTCGCCAAGCGCCTGGCCGAGCGCCAGCACAACCCCTATGGCCCGCTGCGCGAACTCGTGCGCCCTTACATTTTACGGCGCATGAAAACCGACAAAAAGATCATCTCGGATTTGCCCGACAAAACCGAAATGAAGGCGTTCTGCAATTTGAGCCGCAAACAGGCAGCGTTGTATCAGCAAGCGGTCGATGACATGGAAAAGCAGTTACAGGTCGTCGACGGCATCAAGCGCCGGGGCATTGTGCTGGCCTTTCTTATGCGCTTGAAGCAAATCTGCAATCATCCCTCGCAATGGCTTGGTGACGGCTCCTGGGCCGAAGCCGACAGCGGCAAGTATTCGAGGCTGCGCGATTTGGCGGAGGTGATTGCCTCGCGACAGGAAAAAGCACTGGTCTTTACGCAATTCCGCGAAACCACGACGCCTTTGGCGGAGTTCCTGGAATCGGTATTCGGACGGCCAGGCCTGATCCTGCATGGCGAAACCCCAGTGAAGAAGCGCCAGGACCTCGTGCGCCAATTCCAAAACGATGAAACCGTCCCGTTCTTCGTGCTGTCGGTGAAAGCCGGCGGTTCAGGGCTCAACCTGACGGCCGCATCGCACGTCATCCACTACGACAGGTGGTGGAACCCCGCAGTCGAAAACCAGGCCACAGACCGCGCCTTCCGGATTGGCCGCGAGCCGCGTGCAGCCGTGCACCACGAAGCGCGGCAGGAAGCCGGTGCGCGGGAAGAAGTTGTTCGCCTTGTCGATGTCGCCGTAGACGAACACGTTCTCCCAGGGGACCAGTACCTTGTCCATGA
>JANOFD010000609.1:0-7159 GCA_031413455.1 Rhodobiaceae bacterium | reverse complement strand
CTTGTTTGGTATGCGGCGCATGCCGTCGACGAAGGGCTTGCCGACGCACGCGTGGCGGCGTGTCATGCCAAGAGCCATCTGTCGGAGGTGGGACGTTTCGTTGCCCGCACCTCAACCGAGGTTCACGGCGGAATGGGCTTCACCGATTTGCTGGGGCTGCACTATTGGTTCAAGCGCATCGGCTTCGACCGGCAGATTCTCGGCGGGCCGGAACAGGTGCGCCTGGAAGCTGCGCGCTTGCAGGGTTGGGCGGCGTAAGCGGTACGCGGTCGCAGGTCTTGCCCGGCACAGCCCCCCATCGTCTGCGAGCCACAAGTGGTGCGCAGCCACTTGCCCCCGCAAGCGGGGGAAGACAGAAAGTCTGTTGTCTTCCTCCGCTTGCGGGGGAAGTCCCTGCACCGCACTTGCGGCTGCAGGGGATGGGGGACTTCGCGTGCCTGGTGGAAGAAAGGGATTCACAATTTTGTGACGGAACACTACACTGTCCCTCCACTCTCAGGAGACAAAGGATGATCGTCGAAGGCGGATGTTATTGCAAAGCCCTGCGCTACGTTGCGGAAGGCGAACCGATGATGCAGGCGCAATGCCATTGTCGCGAATGCCAGTACATCGCCGGCGGCGGCCCGAATATTTTCATGGCCATGCCGATCCCGGGCTTCAAATACACCAAAGGCACACCAAAGCAGTTCGCGCGCAAAGACCTCGAGCGTCCCGTCACGCGCGAATTCTGTCCCGAGTGCGGCACCCACGTCGTCACCCGCGCACCGGGATTTCCGGCCGTGATCCTGAAAGTGGGGACGCTCGACGATCCCAAGCAATTCAGCGGGCCGAAACTCGCGATCTACACCTGCGACAAGCAGCCGTTCCACACAATCCCGCCAGGCGTGGCGACATTCGAGCGGCTGCCGGGCTAGCTCCTGCGAAGCAATGTGGCGACGGGTTATCGTGCCCCGCACAGTTCGAAGTAACCGAATATCGCCGGGACACCTCACCAGTTGCCACATTCTCTTTTCAATGACTCATGATCCCCGCTTATTGATAATCGAAAAGATCAAAGCTTACCTCGAGTCAACCGGCGTCAAGCCTGGTAAGGTGACTGAACAATCTTTGATCTATCACGACCTTGGGTATCGCGGCGTCGACGCTTGGGAGTTCATGCAATTCGTGCTTCGCGAGTTCGATGTAGATCTCACAGGCTTCCACTTCAAAACATATTTTCATGACGAGTACTTCGGGCCGCTTGACATTTATCGGGCGATTTTCGGCGTGTATGACGCTTCAAAAGAGCCCCTGTCGATAGGTCACATTGTTGGCGTTTGTTTGGCAAGAAGCTGGCTTCCCCCTCCGAAAGTCACAACTCCATTACCGAATGAACCAAAGAACTCAGGCGACACCATTTAGAATGCGGTGTGAGACTTAGGGGCACATTATTTATGGTATTATGGGGACGGCTTACTCATTACCATTCCGGGCTCACCCCGGCCTTGCGTGCAGGTCGTCTTTCAGGCGTTCGATCTGGTGCATACGCTCGTGCAGGATCGTCACGATGCCGACTTTGCCGTCGCTGAGGAGTTTCCAGTAGATGACGTGCTTCTGGTGGCGGCAGAAATAGCCGTCGACGCCGAACTCGGCGGGATCGCTCGCCACGGAAATTCACGCGCGGCGATCGCCTTGAACTTGTCGAAGAGGCCGCGGATGGTGGTGTCGGCTTGTGCCTCGCCCCATTTGCAGCTTGTATAGTCGTAGGTTTCGTCCAGCCGGTGACCTGCGCCGTCTTGGACGCGAAAGCCGGTCATTTACGCTTGCGCGCCTTTCGCTTGATCACCGCATCGGCGTCCAGCGGCCGATAGGCGCTGTCGGGTGCTGCAAACGCCCGCTTCAATTCAGCCTTCAGCCGCGTGAATGTCTCAGCATCGCCGCGCTCCTTGTCTCGGCGGATCAGGTCGCGCACATATTCGCTGACATTTTCGTAGACGCCGTCTTCGCCCACGTTCATCGCCACATGCTCGCCCAATGTGCCGCCAACGCGCACGTTTAACGTCATGGTTCTCGCCATTTGGGCCTCCGGGTTGTCCATATGTTATGGAATATTGTGGACAAATCAAGTGTCAGGCACCGGAATGCGGTGACGTGGTTTGAATTCTGCCTCGTGCGCACCGGCGACTACCTTTCAGGTAATTGCCCGTGCGCAACCCCTCACGTAAAGCTGAGGCCGAACTCATGGAGGGAACGTGCATGTCAGCCTTTTGGCGCGTCTGGTTGATCATCTGGTGCGGTGGTGTTTTCATTTTCGGCGCGGTGCTGGCAGGTGGCGCTTTCGAAGCCACAAGCGCCCCCGTGCGCTTGCTGTATGAAGGTCTTCAAGGTGCGGGACCGCTAATTCTTGATCCCGCGATGCGGTTCAGCCTTGCGGTGATGGGCGGCGTATCCATCGGCTGGGCCATGACCATGTTGTTGGTCATGCTGGCCGCGATGGAACTCGGGGATCGCGCCAGACCAATCTGGCTCGCGCTCACGTTGGGCCTGGCGACGTGGTTCGTCATCGACAGCGCGCTATCCGTCGCGACCGGTTTTGCCTTGAACGTCGTTCCCAACATTGTGCTGATGTCGACGTACCTGATCGCTGTGATTGCGAGCGGAAGGCTCAAACAGCCCGCGACTTAACGCTCAAGCTGGGCCGCCACGGCATCGATGCGCGCGCGCGCTTTTGGGTCGTTGGCAAATAGCTGCCTCGCACGTTCAAGCGCCGCGCGGGCGGCAGCGGTGTCGCCCAACACACTCTTTGATCGCGCCAACATCAGCCATCCCTCAAGGTCATTGGGGTTCGTGCGCAATCGCTTCTCAAGCCCCCCAACCATCTCCTGGATTTGTTTGATTTGCTCTGGCGTTAAGCCCTGTGTGGCTGCCGCCACTTCGCCTCGCGTTGCTCCGGGAATTTCCGCGAGCGGATCGAGCTTGAGCTTGACGGCCAACTCGATCGCCCGCTGGCGCAACGCTTGCATCCACGCCGCGTCCGCCTGGCTGTCGCGAATGAGCTTCACCCATGCGGCAAGGGCTTGCCGGGACTTGCCACGCTGTTCCAATGCAAGACCGAGGAAAAATCGCGCCCGTGGCTCATCGGCTGAAATAGCAAGCGCCCGTTCAAACATCGCTTCGGCTTGCGCCGTCACCACGCCATCCGCCGCACGCACCAGTGCCTCACCATACTGTGCCAGAACGTCAGCGTTTTTTCCGTCGAGAGCGACGGCGCGCTCATAGGCTTTCACAGCATCCGCAGTGCGGCCAAGGGAGGTATAAGTCCATCCAAGCATCCCCCACCCTTGAGCGTTGGAAGGATTTTGCTTCATACGCTCAGCCAGATCGGCCGCCAGTTTTTCCACGTCGGGCGCTTGAGAAACTTCCGGTGGCACCCTGGAAAATTCTTGACCCGGAAGGCCGGGCTGGCCAATCATCAAATACACCGCCAACGCCAGCGCCGGCACACCAGCGCCAACGATAACGGCGAGCAACCGCGTTACGCGTTGCGGGTTGCGCGCCGCCTCGCGCACAGGCGCAACGCCGAGCATCTTGCGCTTGATTTCAAGTCGCGCAGCCTCTGCTTCTGCGGGGGCAATAATGCCGCGCGCCAGATCGGCATCAAGCTCACGCAACTGATCGCGATAAACCGCAAGGTCTGACGTTCGCGTCTCGTTGGTTAAAGCCCCGGGACGCATAAACGGGCGTAACAGCAGGAACTGCGCGATGCCCGCAAGAGCAATGAATGCGATCCATACCATCTGCTGTCGTTAGCCTTCATCCGCCAGGCGCTTGAGCGCGGCTTCTTCCGCGACACTGAGCGGTTCGCTGCGCTCGGCCTGACGCGCCAACCGTCGCAAATAGCTCCACACCAGTGCGCCGCCAACCGCCAAAAACAAAAACGGTGACAACCACAGTGCCAGCGTATCCAGCTGCAGCGGCGGCCTCAACAATACAAAATTGCCATAGCGTTGCACCAGAAAGGCGCGAACCTGATCATCACTGTCACCCCGCTGGATGCGTTCACGCACCAACATCCGCATGTCCTTGGCCAACGGTGCATTGGAATCATCGATGGATTGGTTCTGACAAACCACGCACCGCAACTCCTGCGAGATGGCGCGCGCGCGGGCCTCCAGCACCGGATCGTCAAGGACTTCCTCGGGCTCAACCGCAAAGGCAGAAGTGGCGCCCAGCCCAAGCAGCAAAAGCAAGAGTTGAAGCCAGCTTCTCATTGATCCCTCATTCAGCAGCAAGTGGCGCTGCAGCTTGTGCCACAGCACGCCGTGGTGCGCCAACCCGCAGCCTGCGATCACTCAGCGATAACACGCCGCCCCAAACCATGACCAGGCAACCCGCCCAAATCCACGTCACAAGCGGATGGTAATACAGCCGCACAGTCCACGCGCCGGACGGTGCCTGCTCACCCAGCGTGATGTACAAGATGTCAAGCGGGCGCACGCGAATGCCGGCTTCGGTCGTCTCGCTGCCGGGAAACGGATAGTACCGGCGCTCCGCAATCATCTCGTCAATGGCCTTGCCACCGGCTGAGACGGCGAATTGGCCAATGATCGTTTCGTAGTTCGGTCCTTGCGCCTTGGCGACAGAATTCAAGCGAACCTCATAGCCGCCAACCGAAGCCGTCTGCCCCGCTCGTAACTGTGTCACTGTTTCAGTTTGCCAGGACGACATGCCCGCAATGCCCGCAGCCACGATCGCGATCCCGGCATGCGCAACCGCTAGCCCATAAACCGAGCGCGGCAAGCCCCTGGCGCGCTGCCACATCGCCGTAAGTGAGCCGCTGCCCACGTCGAGGCGTTGACCCACAACCATCAGCGAGCTCACAAAAACCCACATCGCCACGGCAAAGGCGAGCACGGTAAATGATCCCTCTCCCCAACTCAGCCACAACATGCTGACGGCGACACCCAGGGCGGCGACGGCGGCCGCACGCAGCCGGAACAACGATTCCGCCAGGTTGCCGCGTTTCCAGCTCAAGTACGGACCCACAGCCATCGCGACCATCAACACCAGCATCACCGGCACAAAAATCATATTAAAAAACGGCGGTCCGACAGAGATTCGGTCGTCGCTCGTC
Organism: Rhodobiaceae bacterium; assembly: GCA_031413455.1. Lineage (GTDB taxonomy): Bacteria > Pseudomonadota > Alphaproteobacteria > Micropepsales > Micropepsaceae > SZUA-430. Next base: position 2,046 of record JANOFD010000609.1, on the reverse strand, counting down.
GTCGAAACGAACAAGGGATAAAACGTGCCCACGAACACAACGCCGGTGATCGAGACCAGAAGCACGTTGTTGAGAATAAGGCTCGCTTCGCGGCTGACGGGCGCAAACAGGTTTCCCAGCCTCAACGCCGGCGCGCGAATTGCATAAAGTGCCAACGCGCCGCCGGTGGTCGCCATTAACAGGCCCAGAATAAACACGCCGCGCGTAGGGTCGGTCGCAAAGGCGTGCACACTCGTGATCACGCCCGAGCGCACGAGAAATGTTCCGATCAGGCTGAGCGAGAATGTCAGGATCGCAAGCAGGATTGTCCAGCGCTTCAAGGCATCGCGCTTTTCAACGACGATCGCGGAATGCACCAAAGCCGTGCCCGCAAGCCAGGGCATCAGCGAAGCGTTCTCCACCGGATCCCAAAACCACCAGCCGCCCCACCCCAGTTCGTAATAGGCCCACGCGCTGCCCAACATGATGCCGACGGTCAGAAAACACCACGCCGCAAGCGTCCACGGGCGGACCCAGCGCGCCCAGGCCGGATCGACTTTACCTTCGATCAGGGCCGCGACCGCGAATGAAAACGCCATCGAAAAGCCGACATAACCCAAATAGAGAAACGGCGGATGGCTTGCCAGGCCCGGATCCTGCAGCAACGGATTGAGCCCATTGCCGTTCAGCGGCGCCGGGTCGAGCCGCTCAAACGGGTTCGAGGTAAAAATTACAAATGCCAGAAACCCAACCCCGATCATTCCCTGCACGGCAAGAACGCGCGCCGCCAGCGACGACGGCAGGTTTTTGCCAAACACAGCCACTGCCATCCCGAACAGGGCCAGGATCAACACCCACAAAAGCATCGAGCCTTCGTGGTTTCCCCAAACGCCGGAAATTTTATACATCAGCGGTTTGTCAGAGTGCGAATTCGCCGCCACCACCTTCAAAGAGAAGTCGGAGATCACAAAGCAATAGGTCAAGGCCGCAAACGCGATCACGACAAAAAGACACTGCGCCAGTGCAGACGAACGGGCGAAATGCATCAGCACAGCGTTGTTCGACGAGGCGCCATAAAGCGGTATCGCGGACTGCGTGATCGCAATCAGCAGTGCTAGCACGAGAGAGAATTGGCCAATTTCCGCAGCCATCAGAATGTGTTCCTAATTGCTGCGCGCGGCTGCCGGGCTAGGCCTGCACGCCGCCTGTTTCCGCTTTTGGCTGGCCCATTTGGATCGACGGCAAATAGATCAACAGGCACGACGCTACGAAGATTGATGAATAGGTCCCGATGGCGATGCCCCACAAAATCGTTGCGGCAAACCCAAACAAGGCATCGCCGCCAAATAATATCAGCGGAACGACGGACAATGCCGTCGTAAAGCTGGTCAAAAACGTTCGCGACAAGGTTTGATTTGTCGACAAATTGATCAGCTCGCGCATTGGCATTTTCTTAAACTTGCGCCGGTTTTCACGCATCCGGTCGAACACGACGACAGTGTCGTTGATTGAATAGCCTGCAAGCAGCAGAAGCGCTGCGACCGAGGTCAGGTTAAAGTCGAATTGCAACACCGTGTACATGCCGACGGCAACAAACACGTCATGACCGGTCGCCAACATACCGGCAAGGCCGAATTGCCACTCAAACCGGAACGCAACATAGACGCCGATCATCAACACGCCCAAGACGGTTGCGATTACACCGCTCTGAAACAGTTCGCCCGACACTTTCGGCCCGACCGCTTCAACGCGGCTGAACGTGTAGCCCGTGCCCATTGCGGCTTTGATCTTGTTTGCAGCCGCCTGTTCATGGCCTTCAACCGAAGCTGTCGGTTTGATCCGGATCAAGATTGCCTTGTCACCGCCAAATGATTGCACGGCAGGGTCCAGAAACCCCAAACCAACGAGTTTTTCGCGCACGGCCTCGACATTGATAGCCTTGTCGCTTTTGGCCTCGATCACCACGCCGCCGGTAAAGTCGATCCCCAAGTTTAAGCCTTGAAACCAGAGCGACAAAATGGTGATCACCACCAGTAACCCGTCGACTGCAAACGCCGTGAAGCGCTG
>JANOFD010000608.1:0-1098 GCA_031413455.1 Rhodobiaceae bacterium | reverse complement strand
CTCGTGCCGCACTCCGCGCAGAATTTAGCACCAAGCGGCAACTCAGCTTTGCACGAGGCGCAGCGCGCGACCATGGCGCTGCCGCACTCGACGCAGAATTTTGCGCGTTCAGGAGTCTCAGCGCTGCAGCTTGAACATTTCACTATTACGAACCCTCAACGCTCCGGGCGCGTCATCGCCAACCCCAGTTCGTCGACGATGGTATGCAGTAGCTTGTCGCGCGTCCAGAGCGCGGCGCCATTTGGCCCAACGCGACCTCACCGATGACTTGGGGATGAGTGAGGACGCCCCTGCCCGATCAAGCCGCCTTCATCGTTCTTAAACCGCCTGCCGGAAAAAGCGGATGTCATCCCGCTTTCTCCATCTCTATTCACCCACCGTTGGCGACAACTGCCTTCTGCGTGCTCTCAATCGCCTTGTCGACATTTTGTTTCGCGGCTTCAACATCGCTATAGCCTTTGCGAACCGGCGTCGCGTTCAATAGCGCGCGCGCCTTGGTCAGCACATCGATGGTCTGATTCAGACGCGTCAATGTGTCGGAGCCCTCAGCAAGCCCTGCCGAGTACGAAAGCCCCATCATACCCACCACCGCCAACGCCAATATCCCGTTCTTGATTGATGCTTTTGCCATTGTCCCGCTCCGTTAAACTGTACGCAAGATTAACCTCGGGCCCGGGGCCTGCAACAGTGCAATCCCGCCGGACTGTGTCACCGCGCACAAACCCTTCACCCGCAATTGAGCTTGGCCTCGCGCAAATCGGTCACCTGCTTGGAAGGTCTCTTCAGCGCCACGAACTCCACGGCGATCATGCGCAGCACGTCGCAGCTCGACAAGGGTTCCTCATCCTCCGCATTGAACCCCTGATCTTTCTTGTCAGGTCTGTTCCATTTGACAAGCAGTACATTGCTTTCTTCGCGCTCAAACGCCTCCTGCAAAAGTTTCAGCTTCAACGCGCCGGCCGCCCCTGCCGCCTCTCGCAGAGCCATCGCGGCCCGCAGATGATAGATCCATCCCGTGCGCTCTGCACAGTATCCGTCGGCCCGTTCGTTGCAGACTTTCTGCGCGCCCAACTGCGCTGCCTCGACCGTAGGAGCAAG
>JANOFD010000607.1:0-3785 GCA_031413455.1 Rhodobiaceae bacterium | reverse complement strand
CATAGCTGTTCCAGCGCACGGCGCCCTGGAACAGGCTGGTGAAGGCGGGGCCGTCGAGTTTGAGCGCGTTGCGAAAGGGGTAGACGAGGGCTGCCATGGCGATCATCGCGGCTGACAGCAACAGTGCCAGGCGGCCGATGGGTTCGTTGCTGAAGTCGGTGAAGGCGATGGCGCCAAAAAGAAAGCAGGGAAACAAAACGAAATAGGTCAGGCGTTCGACGGCGCGCCAAACGTCGCTCTCCATGAGCTGCAGCCAGCGCAAGCCTGCACCGAGGGCGATGATGGCGAAGACGGGAATAAGAGCTGAGATGACCGCGATCATGGGCGTTCCACCGAAATTTCTTCCAGTGATTTTTTTGCCGTTTCGGGCAGGAACCAAATCGCTATCAACGAAAGGGGCGTCAAGAGGCTAAGAATTGCGATGGAGGGTCCGTGCGAGCCCCAACGCTCATAGAGTTCCGCTTCGACTAAAAGTCCGATGCCTCCTGCTGTCAGCCAACAGAACAGGCGCAGCGCCGAGGCGAGTGAGCGGTGTGAGGTGGGGAACAGTTCGGCGGCAAGTCCTGCAATCAAAATGTCGGCGGCAAGATAGGCAAACAGTCCGGCGGTCCAAAACAACACCAGCCACGGCCCGGTCGCCCACGTGTAAAATGAAGCAAAGCTCAACGTCGAGGCGGCAATCATGGCCGCGAGTACGATCCGGCGGCCAATCCGGTCGCTGAGTGTGCCCGCCACGACATTGCCGAGAATGGCGATGGCGCCGGCTGCAATCACGAGGATCGAGACCTGCCCCGGTAACCAGCCGTGCGTGGATTGCAGGTGTTTGGAGAGAAAGACGACGCTTGACGCCATGCCAAAGGCATAGGGCATGGCGATGGCTGCCAAGAGCGCCATACGACCGGGATAATTTGTGATCAGGCTTGCGAAGGGGTGCCGCTCGTGCCCTGATTTTTTGTGTTCCTCAAAGCGCTTTGTTTCCTTCAAGTTTCGCCGGGCCCAGAGCAACCACAGCAACGGAATGGCGCCCAGAAAATAAATGGCACGCCATCCGAACGGCAGCAGATTGACAAAGCCGAAAACAAGGGCGGCAAAGCCGGCACCGAAGGAGGCAAGCGCACCCAATTGGCCGATCGCCCAACCGCGCGTGCGCTCGGAGAATTCTTCCGCGATGACGACGACGCAGAGCAGTTCCTCGGTGTAGGCAAAGACGCGCGCCAATGTTTGGGCGGCGACGAATTCGGGAAGGCTTTGGGCAAACGCGGTCCAAATCGTGCAGGCCGTTGCTCCAGCCAGCGTGATCAACAGCAATGAGCGGCGTCCGATGCGGTCGGCGAGGTAGGACAAGAATATGGCGGGGATCATGCCCAGCCTGAAGATGAAAATGATGCGGCCGACGTCCTCCTCCGGGATGTTGAAGCTCTTTTGGATCTGGGGAAGCGCCAGACCGTAGATGTTGAGATCGTAACTGGCGATAAAGATCGCGGTGCCGACCAGCAGCAGGAGCTTCTTGTGTTCGTCGGGTACGGGTTCCGGCGGACGGGTATAAATTCGCCGGAGCATGCGCCCAAACTGTTTGCCTGTGCTCATGGGCGGGTCTGCAGCCTGGAATCCAAAACCCCTTGCAGGATGAAGGACGCGGCCATCTTGTCGACCACGGCTTTGCGTTTGGCGCGCGACATGTCGGCTTCGATCAAGGTGCGGGTGACGGCAGCCGTCGAGAGGCGTTCGTCCCAGAGCAGGATTGGCATGGGGTGTTTGGTATCGAAGTTGCGGGCGAAGGCGCGGGCGGACTGGGCCGAGGGGCCTTCAGTGCCGTTCATGTTCAAGGGCAGGCCGATGACGAGGCCACCGGCTTTGTGTTTGGTGATCAGCGCAAAAAGCGCCTCGGCATCGACTGAAAATTTTGTCCGCGGCAGCGTTTCTAAAGGTGTCGCTACGGTTCTTAATACGTCGGACATGGCGATGCCGATGGTTTTCTCGCCGAGATCAAGGCCAAAGAGACGTTCTCCGGGCTTTAGTGCCTCAGCCAATTCGGCGGGGGTTTTGACTATCACGCCGTTCTCACGCTCGCTCCTTGCAACGGTTCAACGAGGTTGGTAGCAAAGCCCCCGTTCCACCACAAGAAATTGATCTCCAAGAGCTCCATATGTCCGTCGATAAAGACACTGTCAGGCGCGTGGCCAAGCTGGCGCGTATTGCTTTCCCCGAAGAGCGGCTGGAGCCGATGGCGGGCGAGCTGAACCGGCTTTTGGCTTGGGTCGAGCAATTAAATGAGGTCGACACATCGAGCGTCGAGCCGATGACCAGCGTGGTTCAGATGCGGCTCAAGATGCGCGAGGACGTGGTGTCGGACGGTGGGGCGGCGGAGGCGGTGACCAAGAACGCGCCGTTGGGCGAGGATCATTATTTCGCCGTGCCCAAGGTGGTCGAATGAGCGATCTTACGGGACTGACCATCGCCGAAGCGCGCGACGGTTTGCGCAAGAAGGCGTTTTCGGCGCGGGAACTGACCGAGGCGCATATCAAGGCGATCGAGAAGGCGCGGGCACTCAATGCCTTCGTGACCGAGACGCCGGAGATTGCGCGCGCGGGTGCGGCCGAAAGCGACAAGCGCATTGCAGCCGGGTCGGCGCGACCGCTCGAGGGCATTCCGCTCGGCATCAAGGATTTGTTCTGCACCAAGGGCGTGCTGACGACCGCCGGTTCGCACATTCTCGACGGCTTCAAGCCGCCGTATGAGTCCACTGTCACGCGGAATTTGTGGGACGCGGGTGCTACGATGTTGGGCAAGCTCAACATGGACGAGTTCGCCATGGGCTCGTCGAACGAGACGAGTTACTACAAGCCGGTGATCAATCCGTGGCGGCGCAAGGGATCGAACACGCCGCTGGTGCCGGGCGGGTCGTCCGGTGGGTCGGCTGCGAGCGTTGCGGCGCGTTTGGTATTGGGTGCCACGGGCACCGATACGGGCGGCTCGATTCGACAGCCCGCCGCCGTGGTCGGCATTGCGGGGATCAAGCCGACCTATGGGCGCTGTTCGCGTTGGGGGATTGTCGCGTTCGCTTCGTCGCTCGATCAGGCCGGGCCGATGGCGCGCACGGTGCGCGACTGCGCGATCATGCTGAAATCGATGGCAAGCCACGACCCGATGGATTCGACCAGCGCCGATCTGCCGGTGCCGGATTACGAAGCGGCGATGACGGGCAATGTGCGGGGCTTGCGCGTCGGCATCCCGAAGGAATATCGCATCGACGGCATGCCGGCGGAAATCGAGGCGTTGTGGGCCAAGGGCATTGCGTGGCTGAAGGATGCGGGCGCCGAGATCGTCGATGTCAGCCTGCCGCACACGAAATACGCGCTGCCGGCTTATTATATCGTGGCGCCGGCCGAGGCGTCGTCGAACCTGGCGCGCTATGACGGCGTGCGTTTTGGCTTGCGCGTGCCCGGCAAGGACATCACCGCGATGTACGAGAACACGCGGGCGGCCGGTTTCGGGCGCGAGGTGCAGCGGCGGATTCTGATCGGCACCTATGTGCTGTCGGCAGGCTACTACGACGCCTATTACATCAAGGCGCAGAAGCTGCGCACGTTGATCGCGCGCGATTTCGACGAAGCCTACAAAAAGTGCGACGTGCTGCTGACGCCGACGGCGCCGGGGCCGGCTGCCGCGGCATTACCACGGGCATTATCCTCGCCAACTACCACATGAGCCTGGTTCTCGCCGCTAAGTTGGTTGCCTAATAGAAATAAGTGAGTCGCGGCGTGTTGGATGAGATTGTCATAAGG
>JANOFD010000606.1:0-8446 GCA_031413455.1 Rhodobiaceae bacterium | reverse complement strand
AAGCGCTTCACTGCCGGCTGGAACCGGTAATCAAGGGGCTGCAAAAAGTGCAATGGCGCGCATCAACCGGGTCTTGTCCGAGAGTGGTGTCGACCACAAGTCTGTGAGGGTTACGACCTATCGCGGCGCCGGGAATGATGGGGATGCTCCGATTACCCTGAGTTTTATGACATTTGTCGCCACTGCGCCCGACTGCGGGTTGGACTGGTCGGAGAATTTGAGTTTCAACCCGCGTAATATGCCGTGGCCGGAATTCGGGTGTTCGACGCAGCATAATCTCGCTGCCGTTGTCTCCGATCCAAGAGATCTGACGGAGCCGCGCCCACAAGACAGTGCCGATGCGATGCGCCGGGCGACCGTGCTGCAGAAGTACCGTGCGGGCGTGCAGAGCCAGACGCCGGTGTCGGAGCAAGATAGCGGCAAGATCGCCACTGTTGAGTGATGTGCAGAAAATTGTGAAAGAATTGGGGAGCTTCGATTGATGAGCAAGTCCAAAACACCGGATAAGCAGGACGCTCCGTTTGGCGCCGCGATGCAGGACCGTCCGGTTCCGCGCATTTCTATCCATGCGTTTTGCGAGTCGCCCGAGACGGGCAATGTCATTCAGCGCGCGGGCCAGGACCGGCGCCTGGCGAAGGCGCATCTGACCGTTCACATGGGCGGTATGTTCGGTGCGGTCGAGTATTTCCAGGACTCGTCGACGCCCAATGTTATCATGGTTGAAACGCGGGAACGCGGGTCCGCCATATTGCCTGATCTTGAACGGCTTGCGCATGTTTGCGATCCGGGGACAAAGGTCATTGTCATCGGCGGATCGAACGATATTTCCTTGTACCGGGAGATGATCCGCGCGGGCATTAGCGAATATCTGGTGGCGCCGCTTAATCCCTTGCAAGTTATTGAAGCGCTTGCCGCGCTCTATCACGGGCAAACTCATTCGCCGATCGGAAAGGTATTTGCCTTTTTCGGCTCGCGCGGCGGTACTGGGTCGTCGACGGTTGCGCATAACACGGCATGGGCGATTGCGGAAGATTTGCAAATCGCCTCGACGATTGTCGATCTTGACGTTTCCTTCGGCACGACGGGGCTGGACTTCAATCAGGATGCCGCGCAAGGGGTATCGGAAGCGCTGGCCAGTCCGGAGCGGCTCGACGATGTGCTGCTTGACCGCTTGCTGATCAAACACAGCAGCCGGCTCAACCTGTTCATTTCGGCTGCAGCGCTTGATCGCGAAGGTCAGTTTACCACTGAAGCTGTGGAAAGTGTGCTCGATGCGGTTCGTCAGGTCGCGCCTTGCGTGATTGTCGATGTTCCGCATGTGTGGACGCCGTGGGTGAAGCAAGTTTTGACGACGGCCGACGAGATTATCGTGACGGCAACGCCGGATTTGGCGAGCTTGCGCAATGGCAAGAATATCTATGACTTGCTCAACCAGGCGCGGCCCAACGACAAGCCGTTGAAGTTTGTCCTCAATCAAGTGGGCATTCCACGGCGGCCGGAAATTCCGATCAAGGATTTTGCCGAAGCCATGGGAGCGGAGCCGGTGCTTGTTTTGCCGTTTGATCCGCAGACTTTTGCGACTGCGAGCAATAACGGGCAAACAGTTGGAGAGCTCAACCCGCAATCGCGTGCGGCACAAGGGTTCCGCGAGTTGGCTCAGCGTCTGACCGGACGCGAACCTCGTGCGGATGCGAAGGCTTCTCACAAGCTGAGCTTTGACTTTCTAAGGCGGAAGAAGGCTTAACGCGAGATGTTCGGAAAGCGACCAACCGGGAACGACGCGGCGCCGCAGGAACGGGCCAAGTCGGCCGCGGCACCGCCGCCACCACCACCGGCTATGAAGCAGGCAGGTAAGGGGGCTGAAGCGCCACCGCCGCCGATCGTGGTCGATTCCCGGTCGGATCAGTACTACGAAATCAAAACGACGATCTTCAACGCGCTGATCGATACGATCGATCTGGCGCAGCTGGCGCAGCTTGATGCGGCGTCGGCGCGGGAAGAAATCCGCGACATCGTCAACGAAATCATTTCAATCAAAAACGTTGTGATGTCGATTGCAGAGCAGGAACAGCTGCTGCAGGATATTTGCAATGACGTTCTGGGCTACGGCCCGCTTGAGCCTTTGCTGGCGCGGGACGATATCGCCGACATCATGGTCAATGGCGCCGAGCGCGTGTTCATCGAAGTCGCGGGCAAAGTGCAGCTGACGAACATCCGGTTCCGCGACAATGCCCAGCTGATGAATATCTGTCAGCGCATTGTCAGCCAGATCGGCCGGCGGGTTGATGAATCCTCACCAATATGCGACGCGCGTTTGCCCGACGGCAGCCGTGTCAACGTGATTGCACCGCCGCTCTCGATCGATGGGCCGACGCTGACCATTCGCAAGTTCAAGAAAGACAAGTTGAAGATGAGTGATCTTCAACGGTTTGGTTCGATCTCACCCGAAGGGGCGATCGTGCTGGGCATTATCGGCAACGTGCGCTGCAATGTGCTGATTTCCGGCGGTACGGGTTCGGGCAAGACGACGCTGTTGAATTGTATGACCGGGTTCATCGATCTGGATGAACGCGTGGTCACCTGCGAAGACGCGGCCGAGCTTCAGCTGCAGCAACCGCATGTGGTGCGGTTGGAAACGCGGCCGCCCAATCTGGAAGGCACCGGCGAAATCACCATGCGTGATCTGGTGAAGAACTGTCTGCGTATGCGCCCGGAACGCATTATCGTGGGTGAGGTGCGCGGACCGGAAGCGTTCGATATGCTGCAGGCGATGAATACGGGCCACGATGGCTCGAAGGGAACGCTGCACGCCAATAGCCCGCGCGAAGCCTTGCAGCGAATTGAATCGATGATCACCATGGGCGGCTACAGCCTGCCGTCGAAAACCATCCGGGAGATGGTGGTGGGTTCCATCGACGTAATCGTGCAGGCGGCGCGCTTGCGCGATGGATCGCGGCGTATTACGCACATCACAGAGGTGATCGGGCTGGAAGGCGATGTGATCATTACGCAGGACCTGTTCGTCTATGAAATTACCGGCGAAGACGAAACCGGCCGCGTGAAAGGGCGTCACATGTCGACGGGTATTTCGCGGCCGGCTTTTTGGGAACGCGCCCGTTATTACAATCGTGAGACAGAGCTGCTCGACGCACTCGAGGCGGCAGCTGCCACATAAGGAGGTGGGGCCTTAGGGCTCCTTTGTGCCGCTATGGATCAATCGACCCTGATTGTCATTGCAATTGCCTTTACAGCGGCGCTTGCCGTTGCAGGCGTGGCTTTCGCCTTTGTTGGTGCGGGCGGCGATTCCGGCAAAGCGAACAAGCGCGTTGCTGCGGCATCGCGGGGCACAACGGGGAGGGTTGCCGGAAAGACAACAGATTCGGTTGGAGAGTCGACGGCAAAGCGGCGCCGTCAAGTTCAGGATACGCTGAAGGAAATCGAGCGCAAGCAAGCCCGGGAGAACACGCGCCCGACATTGGCGGCACTGCTTCAACAGGCGGATTGGGGGATTGACCCCAAGAAATTCCTGATCATGACTGCGGGTGTCGGCGTGGCGGCGGTTCTGCTGTTTTTTGTCATGGGTTACGAGTGGTACATTGCGTTGGGTATTGGTTTTGCGGTTGGCGCAGGCTTGCCGCGCTGGTTCTTGGGGTTTTCGATTAAACGCCGCAAGAAATCGTTCCTCAAAGAGTTTGCCAACGCGATTGACGTCATTGTGCGCGGCGTTAAATCTGGACTGCCGCTGAATGAATGCCTGAAAATCATCGCGCATGAGTCTTCGGAACCGGTGGCGCCGGAATTCAAAAACATTGTCGAGGGTTTGAAAGTCGGCGTGACACTGGAAGACGGATTAAAGCGCATGTACGAGCGCATGCCTGTCGCGGAAGTCAATTTTTTCCAAATCGTTTTGACGATCCAGCAGAAGACCGGCGGTAATTTGTCTGAGGCGCTGGGCAACCTCTCGGGTGTGTTGCGCGACCGCAAGCGGCTGCAAGGTAAAATTCAGGCCCTGTCGTCGGAAGCGAAGGCGTCAGCGGGAATTATCGGCTCGTTGCCGCTGATCGTGATGACCCTGGTTTATCTGACTACGCCCGACTATATCGCGTTGTTGTTCACGGAGCGGTTCGGCAATTTTCTTTTGCTGTGCTGCGCGACGTGGATGGGTGTCGGCATCTTCGTCATGAAGAAGATGATCAACTTCAAATTCTGAGCGGGAGACCAGCGCCATGATGAGCTATATCGATTTGCTGTTCAACCGTGAGCTGGTGATCACCGTGATGGCGGCGATCGCCACGTTTGCCACGATTGTGACCCTGACTTATCCGCTCCTGGCCGGGGACCGGTTGAATGCGCGGTTGAAGAGTGTGGCCCTGCGGCGGGAAGAGTTGCGGCGGATGCAGCGCGAGGCGCTGGGAAAAAAAGGCCAACTGCGCACGACGCCTGGCGGCTTTATGAAGTCCACGATCGAGAAGCTCAATCTTCGCAATATACTTGAGTCGGCCAACTCGAAACAGAAGTTGTCGCGAGCCGGGTTTCGCGGCCAGTCGGCGATCTATACGTTCATGTTCTTCCGGTTTGTGCTGCCGTTTATAGTGTTCTCGGGCACGATCGTCTATTTGTTCTGGATGTCGAAGTATAGTCTTCCGCCGACGGGAAAAATTGGCATCGCACTTGGCGCGGGTGCTATAGGGTTTTATTTGCCCGACCTTTATGTGCAGAACATCATCGACAAGCGGATGAACTCGATTATGAAGGCGTTTCCCGACGCGCTGGATTTGCTGTTGATCTGTGTGGAGTCGGGCATGTCGGTCGAGGCCGGATTTAACAAGGTCGCGTCGGAAATCGGCAGCCAGTCGGTTGAACTGGCGGAGGAATTTGCACTGACCACGGCGGAATTGTCGTACTTGCCGGATAGGCGCCAGGCCTATGAAAACCTGGGCAAACGCTGTTCGCATCCCGGTGTGCGGGCGGTGTGTACGTCGCTTATACAAGCCGAGCGTTATGGTACGCCCCTGGGCACGGCACTTCGCGTGATGGCGCTTGAAAATCGCGAAATGCGGATGATGGAAGCTGAAAAGAAGGCGGCGTCGTTGCCGGCGAAGTTGACGGTGCCGATGATTGTATTTTTCTTGCCAGCGTTGTTTATTATCATTCTTGGGCCGGCGGCGATCAAGATTATGAAGCTCTGACGGGCTTCACATTTGGATACAGAAAAGCCGCGTTCGCAAGAGCGCGGCTTTTTGATTTGAGGGTCAAGTCTTATTGAGCGGCGGTTGCGACCGCAATTGAAGGCGTGGTGCCAGTGCTGTCCAGCGATTGACGTAAAGGAGCGGGCGGGCTGTTTGCTTCCTTTGCAGAAGATGGTGGCGTCGTTATTTCGTCATCTGCGATCGGCGCCATTGTTGCGGGCGCACGGGGCGTTTTTGCCTTGGCGGACGCAGGCGCGAGGTTCGTTGGAGCCCCCGATTGTTGTTGCGGGGCTGGCGTTTCGCTTGGCACGGTCGGCTTTACACCTTGATATTTTTGCGTCTGCGGCAGAGGCAATGGCGGCGGCAGTTTCTTCCTGGCCACTGGAGCTGGCGCGCTTGATGGTGCCGAAATTGCCGGTGCCACACTTGAGGGCGTGCTGACGGGCGGCTTGGCGTTGCCTGCGCTGAACTGGCGCAGAACGGCCAAGTTGTTGTTGGCGTCGGCAGGCGTCAGGTCTTCACGCGTCAGGATCTCGGCTTCGGACTTGTTGCCTTGGAGGGTTGCTACCATCGCGAGGTTTTGGCGCATCTGTGCGGTAGCGTCGGTGCGGGCGACGAGTTTGCGCATAATCGCTTCGCCTTGAGCAATGCGGCCGTCCAAAACATAGGACATGGCGATGTTGCTTTCGATTGCCGGGTTATTGGGCGAGATCGTCAAAGCGGTCTGGTAGAGATCGCGCGCGGCGGCGTGATCGCCGGTTTGATCGAGGGCGACGCCATAGGCCGAATAGGCTGCCCAATCTTTGCCGCTTAACTGGACGGCGCGTGATAAAAATGGGAGGGCGTCTTTAGAGCGCCCCACAGCGGTCAAAGCTTTGCCATATTCCGACAGCACTTTGGGGTTGTCGGGAGCCTTCATCACGACGTCTTTGAGGAGTGTCACGGCTTGTTTGGCACCGCCCATCGTCCGCAGACTCTTGGCAAAATTTACCGCGGCGGCGATATCGCCGCGATTTGCGTCGTATTTTGCCCCCCAATAGGCGGCACCGCCGACGATATCCTGGTTATCGGGTTGAACGAGGTTGCGCGTGGCTGCGGCATTGCTGCTTGAAAATATACTGGCACCGCTGCAGGCCGATAAGGCTCCGGTTGCGGCGATGATGGCGATTCTGCTCGCTGAACGAAGCAGGCCGCGACTGGACAAGAGACCCATCGGAAAAATCCTTACAAAAGCTGAATGGCCGCCCATCTGGTTTGAGACGGGTCCACCAAGTTTGAGACGGCTCTAACTTCGCCCCAAAGCGCATAACAAATGTTTAAGCATAATCGAGAGTTAACGCCGCTTTCCGGCATCTGATGTGAGGCCTATAAGAGATTCGATGAGGGTGAAATCCAAGATAGTGTTCGCGCGTTTGCCACTTGTTGGTCTGGCGATGCTGGCCGGGTGGCTTGCGGCCGCGCCGCTGTTCGCGCAGGTCCCGCCAGAATCCGAGCGGATTTCGTTCCAGATTGCGACGGGTCCGGTGTCGGGGTCATATCTTGAGGCTGGCGAAGCCATTGCTTTTATCGTCAGCCATCCTCCGGGTTTGGCACGGTGCGATATCAAAGGCGTGTGCGGTCCAAAGGGATTGATCGCCACCACACGCTCGTCGGGTGGTTCAGTTGCCAACGCAACAAACGTCGAGCGCGGCGGTGTGCAGTCGGCGATTGTGCAGGGTGATATCGCGCAGGCGGCCTTCAACGGTTTGGGTCCATTCAAAGGCGGCGCTTTGAAGGACTTGCGCGTGATCGCGCGTTTGCATGATGAGGCTTTGCATCTGGTTGTCTCGACACGCTCGCAGATCAAACGATTGAAGGATCTGGCCGGCAAGCGGATCGCTATTGACGTTTCCAATTCAGCCACTGACTACAGCGTTCGCGCGGTGTTGGCGGCTGCCGGTGTGCGACCACAGCGCTTGCGCCTCAAGATGATCACGGCTGACATGGCGGCGGACGAAATCCGCAGCGGCAAGCTGGACGCGTTTTTTGTCATAGGCGTGGCGCCGATCCGTGCCGTCGAAAAATTGATCCGGCGCGGGGAAGCGCGGCTTGCCGGTTTGGAGGCCCGCACCATCGCGTCGCTTGCGCGAAAAAATGCGATGTATGGAAAAATTGTCATACCCGGTGATACCTATCGCGGCTCGAAACCTGTTGCGACGTTGAGCCTTGCGAGCGTTTGGGTTGTGAACCGTTCGCAATCGGCGGCCACAGTCAGTCAAATATTGAGATCGTTGTGGAATCCGGCCAATCGGGCGGAATTGCGCCGCCGGGGAAAGTTTGCACTGACGCTCGACCCCAAAGTCGCGGCTGAGAATTTGCCTCTGCCATTGCACGAGGGGGCGCAACGGTTCTACGCTGGAGCGGGCCGCTGAGAGTTTTCTGAAGTGCCAATCTTGTGACGCGTCGATATCCTTGGGGCAGTTATGCGCTGATGATCGTTTTGGGCTTTGTGCCCTTGGCGCTTGTCATGCATTATTATGGCGTGTTGCCCAACCGGATGGTTATTCAATGGGATGTGCTGGGCAGAATGACGGCGATCGGAACGCGCGCCAGTTCGGTCTTGTTTGTGGCGAATGTGGCGGCGTTTGCAGGAGTTGCGGGAAGTGTGCTGGCGTTCTGGCAGCATAGAGCGCTGACTGAAACGGGGACACTTCGCAGCTATTTGGCGCTCAATTTCGCACAGATCGTGGCGATCAACCTGACATGTGTCATGCTTGTCAGCGATGCTTTGGGGATGAGGTTGACGATCAAACCCATAATCCCGCCGGCCATGGCGGTGCTGCTGTTTGCAGCGGGAGTGTTGTGCTGGAAGATCGATGCGGGTGCGCGAAATGGGGCTGTGCGCGTTGTTGCCGGTCTGATGGCGCTGTCGGGATTGACCGTGCTGGCGTTGAATGCGTTCGTCGCCAACGAAGTGGTGGGACACTACGCATCGGCGTTTGCGCTGCTGGTGATGGTGGCGCTGGTATTGCCCGACAAGGACGCGCGTTAAGCGCGCGCCCTATTTTGTCTGCTTCATCTCATCCAGCAAGCGGCCGGCGCCGTCGACTTTGTCCATGACCCAGCGCATGTAGCGCGCGTCGACGTGGATGGTGCGGGTCAGCGCGTCGTCGAACCACCAGTCGGAGATGACGCCTTCGATTGTGCCGTCGAAGGCCAGGCCCACGAGTTCGCCATTGGCGTTCAGCGTCGCCGAACCTGAGTTGCCGCCGGTGATG
>JANOFD010000605.1:0-1553 GCA_031413455.1 Rhodobiaceae bacterium | reverse complement strand
CCTTTTTTGCGAAGTGCGAAAAAGGGTGAGGGGTCCACCGCAGCCACCCAAACCATCCGTTAACAACCGCTTCACGCTGACACGCTATCATCGCCCCTGGCCCGCAAACACTGGATCGGCGGTTGATGGAAATTTCGCCCTCGTCACTGCCGTCAAGCACCGCCGAAGGAACCCCGACGGCGCCAAGGCTCGATGCGCAAGCCAGGGCCGTGCAGGCTGCCCTCAGTCTCCTTACGCAGAATTCAAAATCCGTCACAACGCCCAGCGACTTCGCACTGACGAAAACGCTGATCGCGACGCTGCAAACGGCGGCGGCCACCCAAAGTGGACTGGCAGGGCTTCTCACCGATCTCGTCCAGGCGCAAGCCGTGAAAGACGTGCCAGCACAAGTCCGCGCCGCGATCACAACCGTTCTCGCCGTCAGCGCACCCATCCGCCACGCCGCCACCGATGCGCAAATCACGGCGCTGCTGGTCAAGCACGAAACACCAGCGCCGCCATCCGCGCAGCCCGCAAGACCTGGCCTGCCCGAGCCACACTCAACTGCCGCAGCACCACACGCGCCGATAATCCCTGCCATCAAAGCCGCGCTGAACACGCTTCAACACGCCTTGCAGGCGTGGAGCCCGGAAGCACCCGCACCACAAGCGCCAGCACCAGCAGTGCCACCGGTCACAGCTTTGCCGCAGCCCGTGATTCAAGCGGGGACACAAAGCAACGCCGCAGCCTTGCCGCTCCCAATTCCCGTAGCCCCTCAATCAGCGCCCCCTGCCCCGCCATTGCCCGCGCAGGCGCAATCCGCAACCACCCCTCAAACGGTGACGGCATCGCCCGCTCCCGTGCCCGTCCCGCCGCAGCCCCACGCCGCAGCACCCGCACAAGCCACAGCGGCCACACCGCTTGCGGCCCCGCCAACGGGCGTCCCCATCGCGGGCGGTGGCAACGATATCGCCGGTGCTATGGTGTCCCTGATAATAATGCAGCAACCGCCGAAATCAGCAGGCGCCACCGCCGCCCACCCTCGCCTCGCCCAAAAGGAGGCGCCAACCCAAGTGCCGGCAGAAATACCAGTCCTTACCCCTGCTGCCGCTGGCTCTGCCTATCGCCATGCCCAAGGCAACCCGCATTTCCCCGCACCGGCAAAATGGCCGCCCGGCGCCGATGCCGGCTTTGTCGCCAAGCTATTGGCGCAGCGCACCGTCGCGGCCCTAGCGCAATTACAGCTAGTCGAAGTCGCCACCCAGCTGCAACGTCCCGACGAAAGACCAGCGGCAACCGCGCCGGAGCCGCGCTGGACTTTTGAACTGCCGATCACAACACCCCAAGGATACGCCACCGCGCGATTCGAGATCAGCCGCGACACCTACAAAACCAAGCACGGCGCCCACGCGGTTGTCTGGCGCGCGGGCTTTTCGACCAGCATCGAGCCCCTCGGGCCGGTTCATGCCCAGATCGCGCTGCTGGGCCGCAACGCCTGGGTCAGCCTGTGGGCCGAACGCGAAGCCACCATGAAAACCCTCGAAGCCCAGCAACAACAGCTGCAACAAACCTTC
>JANOFD010000604.1:0-9484 GCA_031413455.1 Rhodobiaceae bacterium | reverse complement strand
TCAGCGAACCGCTTGCACCGGGGATCCTGAAACGCGTCGGTTGCGGTGACGCTGCGGTTTTGAATATCGCAGCCATGCTGGAACTGAAATCAAAAAGCCGGAAGAGGCAATGGTTGTTCTCGATTCGATCGACGGCGCCTCGCCGGCGGGGCTCATCTACCATTTCGACCTCAAAAAGTGCGGCAATTGAAAAGTTCTGGGTCGACCGTCGAAGGAACCGCCCGCCCTTCTGCGCGTTTACAACAGCACTTGGAAAACGTAGTGCGATTCTGCGGCGAATCCGCGCGAGAGGATGAATTATGACAATAAAATTGAGTTTGCTTGGCGCCGTGTCTTTCGCAGTTGGTGCAGTCTTGGGCGGAGCTCCCGCCTTCGCTCAGCCCATTCCGCCCGGCAGTTATCAAAGCTCATGCGAAAACATCTCAACTGACGGCGGGATGCTGCGCGCCAGTTGCGAAACTGAAGAAGGCGATTTGATCAATAGCCGGCTTAATGATTACAGCGACTGCGAAGGCGATATCAGCAACGCCGACGGCCGCCTCACCTGCACCCGCGGCGATGAAAATGAAGACGAAGATGATCAAAACAACAACCGTGTCCCGCCAGGTTCCTATCAGGAAACCTGTCGAAACGAGCGCGTCGAGAGCGGCGACCTCACGGCTGAGTGCGCCGACCGCAATGGCCGGTGGCGTTTTTCGGAACTGCAAAACCACCGCCTATGCCGTGGCGACATCCGCAACGGCAACGGCATTTTGAGTTGCAACCGGAACGATGATGAGGATGACAACGGCTACAACCTGCCGGGCGGATCGTGGCGCGCGACCTGCAGAGATCATCACGTGTCGGGCAATACGCTTTATGCCGAATGCCGTGACCGCGTTGGCCGCTGGGTCGAAACGTCGGTTAACTTGCGCAATTGCAGGCAAGGCGTCTCGAACGTGAACGGACGTCTGGTTTGCGTCCAGTCTTCACCGCTGGGCTGGCGCCTATCGCTCTACAAGAACGCAGGCTATCGCGGGACTGGCCGCACGTTTATCGCCGACATTCCCGATCTCGCCCGCCACGGCTTTGCCAATGTCGCGTCGAGCGCCTATTTGCGCGCTGGGTCATGGCAGCTTTGTACGCGCGCCTATTATCGCGGGAGATGCGTAACGCTGCGGTTCAGTGCGCCGTACTTGCAGCGCCTCGGCATCAACGATCAAGTGCGCTCGCTGCGTCGCGTTCGTTGAATTTCGAAACACAAAGCAAAGGTGACTGGCATGATGATACCTCACAATACACTCGTCGTAGTGGCAGACGGCCGGGGCGCGCGGTTCTTCCGTAATACCGGTGATGCGGGCAAGCCGTCTCTGACCGCCGATGGCGACTTAAAACCCAGCCATCTTGTTGACGACGGCCCCGCGGGAAAGCGCCCGCCTGAGTCATCAAGGCAGAAGATTGACGAGGCTACGTTCACCAAGCAGCTGGCAAAGGAACTCTATCGGCGCGCACACATTCAGGATTTCGCGTCGCTTGTCCTCGTCGCCGATCCCCAGACATTGGGTCAAATTCGCCCGGAACTGCACAAGGAAGTTCAGGAGAAGCTGATATCCGAGATCGGCAAGACACTGACGAAGTCATCCACAAAGGACATTCAGAAAACGCTGAGTGCGGCGGAACGATAAACCGGCTTATGGAGACGCCGCTGAGATCACATCGCGGACGATGGGGTAGATTTCCTTGTCCCAGCGTTTGCCGCTGAACAGGCCGTAGTGGCCGACGCTGTGTTGCATGTGGTGATGTTTCAGGCGCGGGGGCAGGGCGGTGCACAGATCGTGGGCGGCCGCAGTTTGGCCCAGGGCGCAGATATCGTCGCGTTCGCCTTCCACGGTCAGTAACGCCGTGCGGGTGATTTTCGCAGGATCAACTTTGCGGCCGCGATGGTGGAGTTTGCCTTTGGCCAGCAGTGCTTCCTGAAAGACGACGTGCACGGTTTCGATGTAGAATTCGGCGGGCATGTCGAGGACGCAGAAGTACTCGTCGTAGAATTCCTTGATGGCGCTTGCCTCGTCGAACTCACGATTGGTGAGATGCGTGTAGAGTTTGCGATGGGCCGTCACGTGACGCTCGAGGTTCATTCTGACGAAGGCGTTGAGCTGCAGGAAGCCCGGATAGACCTTGCGGCCGGCGCCCCGATAGCGCGCAGGGACAGTCGTGATCAGGTTTTTCTCGAACCAGTCGATGGAGTGATTGAAGGCGAGATCGTTGACGGTGGTTGGTGATTCTCGCACATCGATAGGGCCGCCCATCAGTGTCATCGACAAGGGTTGGCAGGGATGGTTGTCGTCTGCCATCAACGCCACGGCGGCCAGAACCTGAACGCAAGGCTGGCACACGGCAACGACGTGGGCATCCGGGCCGATATGTTCCAGAAATGAAATCACGGTGTCGATGTAATCGGCAAAGCCAAAGCGCCCGGACGAGAGCGGGACATTGCGCGCGTTGTGCCAGTCGGTGATGTAGACGTCGTGGTCCTGCAACAGGGTTTGCACGGTGTTGCGCAAGAGAGTTGAGAAATGACCCGACAGGGGCGCTACAACGAGAACGGCGGGGTGGCGGCTTCGCGTCTCTTTGCGAAAATGCAGGAGCGTGCCGAAGGCGGTCGTCAGGGCGGCGTGTTCGGTGACGCCGACGGCCTTGCCGTCGCAGATGACCTGACTGATGGCGTAGTCTGGGCGTTCGTGGGTGAGGGTCAAGCGATCGACGAGTTCCAGCGCCGCGTTCATCCGGCGCCCGAACCGCGTGCGCGGTGTGCGGTGCGGCCAGCCGAGCATGGCCTGGGTAGTTTGGGCCATCATGCGCATGGGCCACAGCATGTCGGATTGGCGTTGATAGAGTTGATAAAGCACGCTGCTGCGCCCCCCGGCGGAATCACTGATGAGGAGCGAGGTTAGCAAGGTCTGCTGCCACACCTGCGGTGTTTCGAGTTGCGTGCTGGGGTGTGCTGGGACCCGGCTGCCGCTACGGCAACCGGCGTTTGAGTTGGGATTCACCTTGCGGAGATAATTCAGGGACATGCAAAAGCAGCTGCTGAAGGCCCGCGACAACCGCGCGGGTAAAAAAAAGCCCGGGGGAAATCCCCGGGCGGCAGGCTTGAGTGGATTATAGTCCTTAGGTGTAGAACATGTTGTACCGGACCTGGACGATCTCGCCCGTGTATTGATCGATGAGCAGCGCATCGGGTCCGTAACGCACCCAAACAAATCCCGGCGGGGGCGCAAACAGGCCGTAGCTGATGAAGTTCATGAGCCAGAAATTCCGCGCATAGTAGTTGCGGGGCAGGTTCTGGCCATAGCTCCAGCGGCGATACGAGTAACCGTAAGGCTGGCGGTAGTTGGAGACGCGAAAACGGCGTTCAGAGTTGAAATTGCGTTTGTAACGCTGAACATTGACTGTGCGGCGCTGCCCGTTGTTGCCCCAGTTGTTGTCGCGGCGATCACGGCGAGCGTTGTTGTTGTCGCGTCTGTCATTGGTCCGTTGGTAGCGGCCGTCGTTGTTATTGTCGCGACGGTTGTCGTTCATACGGCGGGAATCACGATCCTGCCTGGACCGCCTGTTGTTGTCAGTTGCTGCCGGCTGCTGTTGTTTCTTGGCCCGCGTGCCCCGATCATTTTGATCGTTGCCTCTTTGCTGCTGGGCATTGTTGTCGTTTTTTCCCCTGTCCCTTGAATCTCCGGGAGCAGCGAACGCCAGCGCGCCGGTCAAACTTAGCCCCACGGCTATCGCTGCGATGCGAGTCGCATTTAGCATGTTCATGTGTCTGTCCTTTGCGCAGAACGCCTTTCCCGCGAACTACGCATCGCGGCGCATCGCAGTCAGGGATGTAACCCGCATGTTACCGGTTGGTTCCGAACCCAAGCCGCCGCCAGCAGACTTGTCGCGGAATTCCTGTTAACTATGGCTGCCACAGAGCGGGAGCAAAATTTTCCATACCGTCTTTTCATTTGCGCGAAATTCGGGTCAGTTCACCTTTCACGATTTGAGCATGAGGGTTTGGCGATGGGACGCAAGGACGGCGAGCAAATTTCCGACGATGATTACGAGAAGCAACTCTACGCGCTGCATGTTCAATTGGTGAAGTTTCAGCGCGACCTGATCGCGCGGGACGAACGGCTTGTTGTGGTGATGGAAGGCCGTGACGGGGCGGGCAAGGATGGCACCATCAAGCGTATCATCGAACACTTAAGCCCGCGCGACACGCGCGTCGTGGCCCTGGGAAAGCCGACGGACCGGGACCGCACGTCGTGGTATTTTCAACGCTTCGCCGCGCATTTGCCGGCGGGTGGGGAGTTCGTGCTGTTCAACCGCTCCTGGTACAATCGTGCCGGCGTCGAGCGCGTGATGGGGTTTTGTTCGGACGGCGAGTATGAAAGCTTTCTCGACGAAGCGCCGCAATTCGAGGCGATGCTGACGCGAACGGGTATTCGCGTGGTGAAATATTATCTCGACATTTCCAAGGCCGAGCAGAAGGAACGACTGGATGCGCGGCGCGCCGATCCGCTCAAGCAATGGAAGATCAGCCCGATCGACGCGGTGGCGATGAAGAAATGGAACGCCTATTCCGAAGCGCGCGACGCGATGCTTTCACACACGAGCCACGACTCGGCGCCGTGGCACGTGGTCAAGGCCGACAGCAAAAAACGAGCGCGATTGAACGTGATCCGCCATCTGCTCAGTTGCGTCGACTACAAGAGCAAAAACGAAAAGCTGTTGAAGGTCGATCCCGCGATCGTCTTCCGGTTTACCGAGAAGGCGTTGACGCAGGACTTGTTGGCGCACTAGGGCCCGGCACCCTTCTTCGCCTGCAGCGCCTCGCGCTTTTTGGCGCGGGTGCGGGCTAGCATGTTGAGGGCTTCGACGCTGGCGGAGAAGGCCATGGCGGCGTAGATGTATTCCTTAGGGACATGAGCGCCAAAGCCTTCGGCGATGAGGGCGGCGCCAATCATCAGCAGGAAGCCCAGCGCCAGCATGACGATGGTGGGGTTGGCGTGAATGAAGTTGGCGAGCGGGGTGGCGGCCAGCATCATGATTATCACCGTGACGATGACGGCAATGATCATGATGGGAATATGATCGGTCATGCCGACGGCGGTGATGATGCTGTCAACCGAGAAGACGAGATCGAGGATCAGGATCTGGACGATGGCGGCCCTGAAGCCGATGCTGGCGGCGCGGCCGTCGAACATGTCGGGGCCGGGATCGGGGTCTACATTGTGGCGGATTTCGTTTGTCGCTTTCCAGACCAGGAATAGGCCGCCGGCGATCAGGATCAGATCGCGCCAGGAAAAACCGTGTCCGAAGGCCGTGAAGACAGGGGCGGTGAGCTGCACGATAATGGCGATGGTGCCCAGCAATGCCAACCGCATAATGAGCGCCAGGCTGATGCCGATGCGCCGGGCGCGCTCGCGATCGGCCTCGGGCAATTTGTTGGTGAGGATGGAGATGAAGATCAAATTGTCGATGCCGAGCACGACTTCCATGGCGATGAGGGTCGCGAGGGCAACCCAGGCGGCCGGGTCTGCGGCCAGTTGAAGGAGATAGTCCATGCGAAGTCCTCTCGCGGTGCCGGTTCACTGGCCCGATGGACTACGGCATGTGGGCTGGCACCTGCAAGAGCGCGTGGTGCCTTGCGTGGTCTTTAGTTCACGGCATCAGGCTGTCCAGGCGGCTGCTTGAGGGCGCGCTTTCGCCGAGTTCCGTGGTGTGGCTCTGGCGCGGCGGGCTTTTCCTGCCGATCGTGCCGCTGGCAAGAACGACGTGGTCGTATTTGTTCTTCATCCCGCGCTCGTTGAAATAGTTCGTGTGGTCATCGACGAGACGATAATCCATGCAGGTCAACACGATAGCGGCGGCGCTGCCGGAGGCGAAAGAGAGGCTGGGCATCAGCAGGCCCGCACCGGCAACACCTGCGAACATTTGCAGGGCGCTGCGTCGCGAAAGGCACTCGCAGCTCAGGCCATGCACATTTGGCGAATTCAACATTGAGGAGCACTGCGGGATCAATGGGATTTGAGTGACTATTTTCCAGAAATTGTTTCGATCCAATTAAGCAAGACACGTTTTAGACGCCGTATTGTTTGGCGTGACCTTTGCGCACTGGGGTTAGCTGCTATTGAAGAGTTAGCACCGCATTTAGAGCCGGTGCTTCAAAAATAAAGGAGTCGTTTACCGTTTGGGACCAAGTTCGCCCCGGAATACGTGGGTGATTTGAAGCGGAGCGGAAGGCGGCAATGACAAGTGAAATACACCGTGCGGGCGGCGGACTGTTGGACCGCTTCCAGAATTGGTCGGTCAAGAGCAAGATCTTTGGCGGATTTGGTGTGATCCTGGTGATCCTGCTGTTGTCAGGGATGTGGAATTTCATCAGCTCGCTGCGCATTGGCGCTGAGGTCAACAGTTTCAAGCAACGCGTCTCCGTGGCGGAGTTGGCAGCGGAAATCGACGGGGAATTCAAACAACTTCGCCGCTACACGCTCGAATTCGCGCTGACCGGCGATGCGCCGATGGTACAAAAAGCGCGAGAGCTCGAGGTGACGCTGGACAAGCTTTATGCCACGGCGGTTGCGGAGATCAAAAATCCGGAACCGGCGGCATTGATTCAAGAGGCGCAGAAAAATGGCGCGGCCTATGCGGAAGAGATTGAGGCGCTGGCTGTCCTTCACGCTAAGCAAGTAGCGGTGCTTTCGCAGACCTTGGACCCTTCAGGGCGCAAGATGCGCGAAGCGTTCAGCGAGCTGGAAGACAATGCCACAAGCGCCGGGAACGCAGCGGGTGCCAAACATGCTGAACACGCTTTGGTCTCGTCTTTGCTGATGCGTCTTGGGGTCAACAAATACCTGGCCAGGCGGGACGAGAGCTTGCTTGAGGAGATTAAAAAACGTCAGGAAGAGCTGGTCCTTGCGCTGCGCGGGCTGAATGGCGCAACGAAGGGTACGGCACTGCAAGGCCAATATGAAGAGGCTTTGTCGGCCGTTGAATCCTATGTTCAAGGCAAAGGCGAGGCGTTGGCCACTATCGAAAAAATCGACAAACTCGTAAATGTCGAGATGCGCGAGATGGCGAACAAAATCGAAGAGTCGCTTGACAAGCTGGCGGAGAGTGCCGTCAAAGAGCAAAACGAAATCAAAGCCGAACTCGACTCCATTCTGACGATGGCAACGACGTCGTCCATCCTGTCCAGCCTGATTGCTTTGGGTTTGGGCGTGGCGATGGTATGGCTGATCGGCAAGGGGATTTCGTCTGGCATCCTCGAGATGACGGCCGCGATGAAAAAGCTGGCCGGTGGCGACAAAACATCTGCCGTGCCGTTCCGTGGCCGGGGCGATGAACTGGGAGCAATGGCTGCGGCGCTGCAAGCCTTCAAGGAAACGGCCATCGAAGCCGAGCGGCTTGGAGCGGTGCAAGTCAAGGAGCAAGAGCATAGATTACAGCGGCAAACGCTGGTCGATGGCTATATCAGCGAATTTGACAAGGCAGCGACGGTGGCTTTGAATACGACGACAACTGCCGCCAATCAGCTGTCATCGACCGCACAAAGCATGACGGCGACGGCCGAAGAGACCAGCCGCCAGTCAATGGCGGTGGCGTCGGCTTCAGAAGAGGCATCGACGAATGTGCAAACTGTGGCGTCAGCGGCGGAAGAGCTGACGGCCTCTGTCACCGAAATCCGGCGCCAGGTTGCTGATGCGGCGAAAGTGGCGGGCCAAGCGGTCGATGACGCGCGGAAAACCGACGGTACTGTGCAAAGTCTTGCCGAAGCGGCGCAGAAGATCGGCAAAGTCGTCGAGCTGATCAACGACATCGCGTCGCAGACAAATCTTCTGGCGCTTAACGCCACGATCGAAGCGGCACGGGCGGGCGAGGCCGGCAAGGGCTTTGCGGTTGTTGCCTCGGAAGTCAAAAATCTGGCCAATCAGACGTCGAAAGCGACGGAAGAAATCGGTGGTCAGATTGATGCGATGCAGGCGGTCACCAACGAGGCGGTCACGGCGATCCGTGGTATCGCGTCGACGATTGCTCGCATCAGCGATATCTCGACGGCCATTGCCGGCGCGGTTGAGCAGCAAGGATTTGCTACCAATGAGATCGCCCGCAATGTGCAGCTGGCGGCATCAGGCACGCGCGACGTTTCGACCAATATCGACGGCGTCACGCAGGCGGCATCGCAAACCGGTCAATCGGCCACAGACGTGTACAATGCGTCGCAGCAGCTGGCGCAATCGTCGGCGGGGTTGAAGACGCAGATTGAAGACTTCCTGAAGAAGGTGAAGGCGGCCTAGTCTGCTTCAGTCTTGAAACGAGTTACATTCGGCGGCCGTTGGCCGCCGAATGTTTTATCTGCCCCTGCTTGCGCTATCGCATGCACACAAATATTCGCTCAGTTCCGCACTTTTAGATGCTGTGTCACCCCGTGCGCGGGTAGCAGCATCCTTCATGCTGCTCCGCAGACACGGGGCCCATACGAGGTGCGGGGCAAGGGGCGGTGAGGCTGCACCCGGGTTGGTCCCGTGTCTGCGAAGCGGCACAAGAGCGCCGCATCGCGCACGGGATGACGTCGATTTTTGTATTTTATGACTCGCAGACGATGGGAAGCTGTGGATTCTTTGGCGTTTTACGATGGTTGCAGTGGGTGACCTGCTTGACTTGGTGTGTCTCTTTCAATTTTTTGCGGTGCGATAAATTGCAGAGAGATTCCCATGAAAGTTGCAACACTACTTCTTCTGACAGGCGCGCTTTGTCTGACAACTTTGGCGCAGGCGCGTGAGCGTTGGCAGGGCGCGGGCTGGTACCAGGTTCTGGAGAAGACGGCGCCCGGGCGTGACAGTGCCAAAGCGATCTACTCGGAACGGCCCTTTGCCACGCGAGAGGCTTGCTTGAGAACGCTGCCATTCGACTTCAGCGAGGCTGGTCCGGACGAGCACGCGCTGGAATCGGTGTTTGATTTTTCCTGCTTTGAACTTGTCGCAAAACCCCATTGGGACCGTTCGCGCTAAATTTCAGCGCAAATGGCCTGCCGCGCGCAGGATGAAACTCAGAACCTGGGCGACGGCTTTGTAGAGCGGTTCGGGGATCTCTTCGTCAAGTTCCAGCGTGGAAAGGGCGGCCGCGAGTGCGGGGTTGTTCTGAATGGGAACGCCGTGCGCTTGGGCTACTTCTACAATTTTCCGGCTGACATGGCCGCGTCCTGAGGCGACAACACGCGGCGCGGCGCCTGTCTCGTAGTGCAGGGCGACGGCGATTGAGGGCTCTGGGGTTTCGCTCATACGGCACACTCCACCAGCGAGCCTGAGGCGGCGTGGCGCGTTACGGGGACACCAAGGCAGCAGATGACCTCGGCGGTGACGCTTTCGCTTTGGAAGGTTTGTTGCAGCTGTTGTTGCTGGGCTTCGAGGGTTTTCATGGTGGCTTCGCGTTCGGCCCACAGGCTGACCCAGGCGTTGCGGCC
>JANOFD010000603.1:0-2723 GCA_031413455.1 Rhodobiaceae bacterium | reverse complement strand
TAGAACAAGGGTCGCAGCGCAATGAGCGCCAATAAAAAACTGCTTTGGGCCATGGCAACGACTGCTCTGCTGCTCGTTCCAACCATAGCGATCGCCGAAGAACCGGCGGGCTCTGACGCACCAAAAGTGGCGCCTGTTGTCACGACGCAAGACATTCAAACGCTAGATGCGAACGACCCGTTTGAAGGCGGCAACCGCATCATGTTCGACGTCAATCAGGTGTTGGATGAAGTGCTGCTGCGCCCTGTCGCGGTCGTCTACCGCGCTGTCGTGCCAGATTTCGCGCAGGATGGTGTGCGCAACTTCATGAACAATCTAAATTCGCCCGTCATTTTTGCCAACGACGTTTTGCAAGGTGAAGGTGACCGCGCCGGAACGACTCTGCTACGCTTCGGCATCAACTCGACAATTGGCATCGGCGGTTTGATCGATGTCGCCAAAGAATTTGACCTGCCCTATCACGACGAAGATTTCGGCCAAACCCTGGGAACCTGGGGCGCAGGCGAAGGCCCGTACTTCTATTTCCTGGTTATGGGCCCATCAAATGTCCGTGACTTCACGGGCTTTGTGGTTGATCGCGGCCTGGACCCGCTGACCTACGTTAACTGGGGCGACGACGAGCTTGAGTACGTTCCGCTCGGCCGCACCGTCCTTAACGTCATCGACCTCCGCGCGCGCAACATAGATACACTCGACGAAATTGAGCGCGCATCCGTTGACTATTACGCCTCAATCCGTAGCCTCTACCGTCAGTCTCGGGCTGACGCTATTCGCAACGGGGCCCCGTCAACGGACCTGCCAGATTTTGAATCTGGTGGCGGCATATCTTCTCCGTCACCAATAAGCCAAAATTCTGGCGCCGAATAGCAACGTGGAACGTTATATTCGGTAACCGCGCCGAATGCGCGGAGGTGAGGAAACATGAGTGGACTATCTGGATTGGTCAGGCGCAGCGTTCTGATCGCAGCCCTCGGCCTATTGAGTTTCAGCTCTGCGCAAACCGCAGCTGCGGGCCAAGACGCCGAAGCCTTTACGCAAAATCTGATCAATCAAGGCGTCGCAATCCTGCGCGATACGGCTGACCCCGCCCGCCGGGCGAAATTTCGCGAATTCATCACACAGTACGCCGACGTTCAAAAGACCGCGATTTTCACCCTAGGCAATTACAAACGCTCTGCCAGCGAAGCTGAAATTGCTGAATTCGTCACAGCCTTCCGGGAATTTGCGACCGCGACCTACGAATCCAGGCTTGCCCAGTACAAGGACCAATCGCTGAAAGTCACCGGCTCAGTCGACAACAGGCCCGGTGATGTCACAGTCAACACCGTTGTGGTCGACCGCAGCGCGCGCGAACCACTGCGCATTGCCTTTCGTCTTCTCGGCGGAAACAGCGCCTACAAATTTGTCGACGTCCAGGTCGAAGGCATTTGGCTGTCCATTGAACAAAAAGAACAGTTCGGATCTTTCCTGGGACAACACAACGGCAAGCTTCCGCGTCTGACCGCCGATCTCAACGCCAGAACGCAACGCATTCTTAACGGCATGCCGCGCTAGCGCCGCCGGGCCTAAGTGCGAACAAGCTTCTTGTACTTGATGCGGTGCGGCACCATCGCGTCATCACCAAGGCGGCGCTTCCGGTCAGCCTCATAGTCTTGGTAGTTGCCTTCGAACCATTCGACGTGGCTATCGCCTTCGAAGGCCAGCATATGCGTTGCGATCCGGTCCAGGAACCAGCGGTCATGGCTGATCACCATCACACAGCCTGCAAACTCCGTCAGCGCATCTTCAAGCGCGCGCAAAGTTTCGACGTCGAGGTCATTCGTCGGTTCGTCCAGCAGCAGTAAATTGCAATGCGACTTCAGCATTTTGGCCAGATGCACACGATCGCGCTCACCACCAGACAGTTGACCGACTTTCTTCTGCTGGTCCAATCCCTTGAAATTGAACGCCGACACATAGGCCCGGCTCTGCATCTGCCGCTTGCCCAGTTCCAGAATATCAAGTCCGCCGGAGATTTCCTCCCACACCGTTTTCTTCGAATCCAAGGACTCACGCGACTGATCGACAAAGCCCATCACCACGGTATCGCCGATTTTCAGCGTCCCGCTATCCGGCTTTTCCTGGCCCGTCAGCATACGGAACAACGTAGTTTTGCCCGCACCGTTCGGACCGATAACACCGACGATGCCGCCCGGTGGCAATTTGAAATTCAAATCATCAATCAGCAAGCGCTCACCATAGGCTTTGTTCACCGCCACAGCCTCGATCACCGCCCCCCCAAGCCGCGGACCAGGTGGAATAATGATCTGCGCATCGCCGGTCTTGGCGTTGTTGGCTTGCGCCAGCAAGTCTTCGTACGCCCGCACGCGCGCTTTGGACTTGGCCTGCCGCGCCTTGGGGCTGGCGGCAATCCACTCGCGCTCGCGCACCAAAGTCTTGAGCCGCGCCTCTTCCCCCTTCGCCTCAACTGCCAGCCGCTTTTCCTTTTGCTCAAGCCACGACGAATAATTGCCCTCGTAAGGAATCCCCTGCCCCCGGTCCAGTTCCAGAATCCAGCCAGTGACATTGTCCAGGAAGTACCGGTCATGCGTCACCAGCACGACAGTCCCTTTGTATTCTTTCAGATGATGCTCAAGCCACGCCACCGACTCCGCGTCCAGATGGTTCGTCGGTTCGTCCAGCAACAACAGGTCCGGCGCCTCCAGCAACAACTTGCACAACGC
>JANOFD010000602.1:0-5563 GCA_031413455.1 Rhodobiaceae bacterium | reverse complement strand
GCTCCGTTCGAAAACGATGCAACACCCTCGAAGCCTGTCTTATATAGACTCAGCTAAAATTAACATTACGATAGTTATAAAATATAAAGTCTAACAGGAGAAACACCTTTGTTAAGGCTTTAACTTCGCTGTAACCTTTGAAACCAACAAGCGTTTTAAATTCATACCCGGTGTAGTGAGAACAACTTTATTATTTTTCGTTTTACTTTTCTTGACTTCGACTGATGTTGATTTTGAAAAAAAATATGGCAGTGATTATAAAACTGCAATAAAATTCATGACCGACAACTCTGCGAAATTTAAAAAAGTATGTGCGGATCATAAGGTAAATGAAAAAATATGCAAGGCGATAATATTTCCAGAATTGATTCGCTATTCATACTTGAGTGATTTGTTTGAGACAGTGGCGTTAGAATGGGTTTACGTGAACGGAGGTAGCAAAGCAGCCGATTTTTCGATCGGAAATTTTCAAATGAAACCTTCATTTGTGGAGAATATGGAGGTGTATGTCTCCACACATGGCGCACTAAAGGAGTATGAGTACATCACAAGGTATGATAGCGGATCATCGATACGCGGGCAACGTATCACGCGAATGAAAAGTGTAGATTGGCTTTTTCGACGGCGAGATGCGGATGACGGAGTCACCCGCCATCTGTCACTATCTGGCGGAGAAATTTGGTGCCGCTCGGGGCAAACCGGATCTTCACGTGCGCAGCGATGAACCGGACTACGGCCGCTATCTGAACTGGCTTTATTTCAGCGACGCCACGTTGACTTTCCCGCAAACTATTGTCCTGCGCTACACGCAACTGGAGCCGGAGCCACGGCGCTTGCCACAAGCGGCTGCTGACTATCGCGCCTGGTTCTATGGCCGTCTGCGTTCAGTCGATGCGGCCGTCAAGGAGAGCGAGTATCTGGTCGCAAACCGCTTCACGTCTGCCGACATTGCAATCGGGTTTGCCCTTCATCTTGCGACATTGATCGGCATCGATCAGGATTTTTCGCCAGCGGTGCGCGCTTATCTCGAGCGCCTCACCGCGCGTGACGCTTTCAAGCGCGCCAACGCCCGTTGAACTTCAGGCGGCAGTGGACAGGCGCTGCACCATTCTCTGGCTTTCTCTGACCGCCGGCCGCGCGCGGGCACGGTGCGCGACGACATCTTCCACAGCGCTATGTTGGCCCGCACGCAAAGCAGCATCGATCCATGTCTGCACAAAGACGTCGCGTTGCGCGTGGCTGCCACCGACCAAATGCAAACGGCCAAGCAGCGGTCCGAGCGCATCTGCCGCCACAGAGAACCGCCCTTGCGCATAAGCCGCCAGTGCGCGCGCGCAGGGAATAACCAGACTGTCCCACACACCGCTGTCGTCTTTTTCGCCGCGACGTTCCAGCGACGCCAGAAACTCCCCTACTGCCTGATGCTTGCCGCCACGCGCCAGCGCATAGATGAAAAGCAGATCGTTGAAAGGGACAATGTGTTCGTGCCAACGTTCCAACACTTTCTCGACCACCGGACTCCAGCGCTTGCCGACGCTTACACCGCGCAGTTCCAGTCGCCACAACGTGGAGATCGCGCCAATTTGCTCTTGGGCATATTCCGGCCATTCGCCCCAAAGATGCTCATCGAACACCCGCAAGGCCCGCAAGTGGTCGTCGTGATCCAGATGAAACAACGCCAAATGCCAATAGTTGTGTTCGCGAATGAAAATGCTTCGATCAGCCCAACCTTCGGCATGCGATGTCAGAAATTCAATGCCCTCGTCGATGCGGCCTTGGGTATCGAGGACATGGGCAATCGCGTGTTGGGCCCACGCTTCGTTCCGGTTCAATAAAAGGGCATGATGGGCGGTTTGCTCCGCCCGTGAAATATCATTCGATTGCTCCAGGGCGAACGCCTTCATGCCCCACGCTTCGGCCACATCCGGACGGGCGACAGTTATCCGGTTTGCCACATCGAGCATCGCTTGCGCGTTGCCCTGATTGAACGCGTGGTACTGCGCCCATTTCGCCGTCACGATATCAGAGGGATGGTTTGCAACGATTTCGCGCAGTCGATTCAGCGCTTGATCTGAGTTTCCGCGCCACCACTGATAGATTGCGGCGGTAAACTCGCGTTCCCGGTCGTTGGCATCACGCGCCAACGCGCGCGCCCGTACGACAAATTTGCGCGCGGACTTGAATCCCGATGCCGATTCCAGTGCCATGTGAACTGCAGCGGCATGCGCGTTGACCAGGCAACAATCCGGATCGGCGTCGGCCGCATCAAAAATCGACCGCACGCGGGGGCCATAGCTGATCAAGTCCCTGCTATAGATGTTGAACGCATCCACACTTGCCGGGCGCGTGCCTGAGATCGTCAGTCCGAAATTGTCTGTCGTCATTGCTCGCGCTCCGGAAGTTCAATTGCAGGATTACTTGCCCAGCACGCCGGGCCAGTTGCGGTCGCCTTTGCTGATGAAGCCCGGAATGTCTTTTTCCCACTTCGCCTGAACGCTTTGATCATAGTTGAGGTATAGCTTGCCGCCGACGATCTTCCACACTTCAGGATCGCCCGATGCGGTGTAGTTTTGTGCGATGGCCCATGCGCAGTAGCCGCCATACTGCGGTGCGAAGCTCATTGGACTTGCTCTGAAGGCGTCGAGGTTTTCCTTGGACGAAAATCGCCACGTCGCGCCTTTGAAGTCGGTCGAGAATTGTCCGTTTCCGGCGACCGGGCGGCCCATTTTGAAATAGGCAACGACGTCGTAGCCGCCTGCCCCCAGAGAGGAAAACGTACCCGTATAGATTTCTGCTTCGCGCGCTTGGGCGCCCTGAGCGGACAATAATGAACCCGCAAGCATGGAAATTGCAGCGGTAAAGTTTAAAATGGCTGATTTCATTGAATTTTCTCCTTCATGTAAGCCGTCATAACCATGGTTCGCCGGGCCAACTGAAAAAGTTTCGCGGCGAAACCGAAACTTTTTACGTCACACGGACGAATATCCCAGCGAACCCCTCTCAAATGGCGAGGTGCTTTCGAACCACCTTGGAGTTTTTGTGACAGTAGCGCTGCATTTCGGACCTGCCATTGACGTCCCCTCTTTGATGGTGATCATGAGGCACTTCCGACTTGTGCTTCACACCGGATTCGCAGTGGCCGAACTGAACGAAACCCAGTCCCAACGTTGGCAGCGCCTGATGATTGCCGCGCAGGCCGCTGAGCCGCGCGCCTATGCTGAATTGCTGCAAGAAGCCTCTTCCTTCATCCGCGTGATTGCGCGGCGCTACCATTCCGATGCCGGAACCATCGAAGATGTCGTGCAGGAAACCCTCATCAGCATTCACCGCGTACGTCAGACCTATGAACCTGGCCGCGCTGTCGAGCCGTGGATCGCTGCCATTGCGAAGGCCCGCGCCATCGACGCATTGCGCGCGCGCATGCGGCGGCTCAAAATGGAAACGCCTGTGGCGACGGAGCTGCTCGTCAATATCCCCGATACGCTGCGCTCGAGTGAAAGTGTGCTCTCGGCAAACACTTCAATTACGGAGGCCATGGCTGCGCTGCCGCCTGCGCAACGGGCTGCCGTTCGCCTTTTGAAGATCGAAGAACTCTCGTTGCGTGAGGCCGCTGAGGCCAGTGGTCAATCGATACCAGCGCTGAAATCGGCTCTGCATCGGGCGATGCACTCCCTGCGCTCGGCGCTGACAGGTGGCCGCGATGCGTGAAACAACCAGCGCGCTGATAGAGCGCCTCTCCAGCCAGGCCGTGCCGGTCAATCCGTTGCTCTCGCCATGGCTGCGCGCGACGGCGTTGCTTGTGCCGGTGTTGGGGCTTATCGCAGCCATCGCATTGCTGAGTGGCAACCCGACACGCGTGACGGATCACCTTTCAGACCCTGTGTTCACGTTGGCCCTGGCGGGGTCTCTGCTCACTGGAATATCCGCTTTTTTTGCAGCGTTTATGCTTTCGGTTCCAGGACGCACAGAGTCTTGGGGCTGGTTGCCGGCCGCGCCCGCGGCGATCTGGCTAACCGCCAGCACGATGCAATGCTACCAGCACGTCGAGGAATACGGCATTCACGATTACTCACCGTTCGCCAGTGCCGACTGCTTTGTTTTTATCTTGATGGTCGGCACGCCGATTGCGGTCGCCGCGCATTTCTTGCTGAGGCGCGCCCTGTCCACGAATCTGATCGGCGTAACCGCGCTCGCTGGCCTTGCCGCAGCGACCCTCGCTGCGGCGTTGCTTGCGTTCTTCCATCCAGCCGGAACCGACCCCGTGGATTTCATAACTCATGTGGTCGCGGTCGGCGCTTTGGTGCTTTACATGACGACCTTTGGGCGCAACGCGCTAGGGTCCGACTAACCCAACGCATTCTGCAGGTCTGCCACAAGATCTTCGGGATGCTCCACGCCAATCGAAATGCGGATCAGACCGTCTGGGATGCCCAACCGTTCACGATCGACCTTGGAGAAACCTGAATGCATTGTCGTCGCGGGATGGCAGGCCAGACTTTCCGTGCCGCCCAGACTGACGGCCAGTTTTACGATCTGCAAACTGTCGAGCACGCGAAATGCCTCTTGCGTGCCGCCCTTCACGACAAAGCTGAATGTCGAACCTGCACCGCTACATTGCCGATCATAGATCGCACGCTGCGGGTCGCTCTTGGGCAACAGGCTTGGAAAGTTTACCGCTTCGACCTTGGGATGGGTCAGAAGAAATTCCGCAACTGCTTTTGCATTGTCCGCGGCCTTGTTCATGCGCAGTGCCACCGTCTCCAGCGACCGCATCACCATCCAGCACGAGTTGGGATCAAGCTGACAGCCCAGCCAACCGCGCAGGTTGCGTAGCGGCGCCAGTGCCGCATCACTGCCGGTCACTGCCCCCGCAACCAAGTCGCTGTGACCGGCCACATATTTGGTGAGTGAATAGATGTTGATGTCGGAGCCGTGCTTCAGCGGGTTTTGAAAGATTGGGCCGAGCAGCGTGTTGTCGACAGCGAGCAAAGGTTTCTTTCCCGAAGCGGCGCCGATTTCTTTCGCCGCCTGAGCCAGCGCGGAAATATCGCAGAGCAAACTGGACGGATTGGCTGGCGTCTCCGCCAGGATCATTTTGATTTTTGTTTGATCGGTTTTGGCAAGTGAGGCGCGGATGGCGCCGATGTTCGTCGCGTCTTCGATCGCAACCCAGGTTACGCCGAACTCCGACAGGAACTTCTCGATCACCGATGCGGTGGCACCATACAGCGGTTTGGTGAATGCCACGCAATCACCGGGGCGAAGGTAGCCCATCAACACGGTCGAGATCGCGGCCATGCCCGAGGAAAACACAAGGGCATCGTCGGCATCGTCGATCAGCGCCAGCCGGTCTTCCAGCATTTCCAAGTTCGGATTGTTGTAGCGCGAATAGACCAGGCCGCCCGACTGGCCTTCAGGGGCCTTGCGCCGGTTGCCGATGACATCGAATAGATTCTTGCCTTCCTCGGCGCTGCGAAAGACAAAGGTCGAGGTCAAGAAAATCGGCGGCTTGATCGCGCCTTCCGACAGCATGGGGTCGTAGCCGTAGGACAACATCTGCGTC
>JANOFD010000601.1:0-1702 GCA_031413455.1 Rhodobiaceae bacterium | reverse complement strand
TGCCCCTCGCGGCAAATGCCAGTGCTCTTCGCGTTGCTCCAGCGCATTCGTGTAGTGCGCCAACCGTTCTTTTTTCCACGCCGCAAACTCGCGCTGCTCTGGCAGACGCCGCATCTCACGCAAGCGCTCAAGGATCTCGCCGTCTGAAGGATGTGTTGCCAGCCAACGCTCATCCAGGTCCCAGAGCTTGGCATACGATTTGTTGGAAAACTTCAGCCGTTGGTCTGGTCCAAAAATCGCAACCGCAACAGGCAAGCGATGCAGCGTTTCTTCATGCGTGTCGATATGCTGTTGCAGCAACCGCTTCGTCTCATCGACATCCGTCACATCAATCGCAAACGATGCAACACCGTCGCCCATTGGCACCGCTGAAATATCGAAGGCCCGGCGCTGACCGTTGACCACGACATAGCGTTTCTCGATTTGAGTCTTGCTCGATTCCAGCGCCCGCTCGGCAACCGACCGGCTATCGCGATCAAGCTCGATTTGATCGGAAATGACATCCTGGCCAATCGGCGGATCAACAGCATTCACGTAGGCGCGATTGACCCACACAAGATCCAGATCCTGTCCACGGCGCCACACAGGCATCGGTGCAACATCAAGCAAGTCACCCAAACGCCCGCGTTCGATCTCGCTGGCCGTCAACCGGACGTTGAGATTATAGCTGCCTTCGGCGTCCGGAGTGACATCGCGCAACCACAACGCAGTCTGTCCAGCTGTTGGCTTGCCATAGGCCTGGAACACACGCCCATCGGCGCCAGGCACAGTCATCGAAAACAGCGAGCCACCTGAACCGAGCGTTTCAAGCGCCTCCTTGAGGTCCCCATGCTCGTCCGCTTCAAGACAGCCTGCGAGCACACTGGCAGCACCGGCACGCGCGATGGGCTCGCCATCAATGCTGCGCCACACAAACAACGCGCCGGGATCGGCCGACACAATCGCTGCTTCTTTTTGGAACCGCGCCTCGGCCCGCACTGAGCGCGTAACAACACGTCGCAACAAAGCATCCGAGCGTGCGCGCATGGCCAAAATGACGAGCGCCAACGACCCGGCAAGCGCGATCGCACCAAGCGTCACACCGAATGGCAGCCAAACATTGATGTCGTTCGATAACTCCAAACCAAGCCCCATATCGCGTTGCGGCGTTTGGACAGCGATCAATCGGAAAGCTCGGCATAGAGTCCGAAAAGTGCTCTTGCCCGCGCTTCGGCGGCACAAGCCTGCACCTCATCGATCCTCTACTCGCCCCCTGCAAAAACCCGCGTCCGAACCCCTTGTTGCGAGAATCAATTCGTTAGATTCTGCACCGGCTACCGCGGCGACATGATCAAGAACTACTTCCTGAACTATCAGCAGCACACTGCCGACATCGAGATTGATCTCGCCAGCGGCCAGCACCGGCGGCTGAGCAATTCTGGCCAGCAGCTGGACTGGCGCATCCGCATCCAAGATACCGGTGTCGAGACCCTGACCGGCTCGCGCATCAAGGCCGCTCTTAGCTACATCAATGATGATGTTTTCATGGCCACCTATGGCGATGGCGTAGCCAATATCGACGTCAACAAACTGCTCAAACACCACCGCGACTCCGGCAAGATGGCCACCGTCACAGCGGTGCGCCCGTCCTCGCGCTTCGGAGAGCTGGCGCTGGAAGGCAATATGGTGCGATCATTCAATG
Organism: Rhodobiaceae bacterium; assembly: GCA_031413455.1. Classification (GTDB taxonomy): domain Bacteria; phylum Pseudomonadota; class Alphaproteobacteria; order Micropepsales; family Micropepsaceae; genus SZUA-430. The sequence goes on along the minus strand of JANOFD010000601.1, from coordinate 21 downwards.
AAAAGCCGCAGAACGGCGAGG
>JANOFD010000600.1:0-1945 GCA_031413455.1 Rhodobiaceae bacterium | reverse complement strand
GGGTTGGCACGTGTTCGGCAGCGTGCGCAAGCAGGGCGATGGAGAGCGCCTTTCTGAGGCGTTCGGCGAGTCGGTCACGCCGCTGTTGTTCGACGTCACGGACGAAACGGGCACGCATGCCGCCGCCGAATGCGTGCGTCGTCACCTGAAAGGCGAGAAACTGGCAGGCCTTGTTAACAATGCCGGGATCGCGACCCCCGGGCCGATGCTGCATCAACCGCTCGCTGACTATCGCGCGCAGATCGAAGTCAATCTGATCGGCGCGTTCATCACAAGCCAAGCCTTCGTTCCACTGCTCGGCGCCGATCCATCGTTGAAAGGCCGACCAGGACGGGTCGTGAACATCACTTCGTTGGGTGGAAAGATCGGCGCGCCCCTGCTGTCGGGCTATTGCTCTGCCAAGCACGGGCTTGAAGGCCTTTCGGAGTGCATGCGACGCGAGCTGATGCTTTACGGCATAGATGTCGTCATCATCGGTCCCGGCGCGGTTAAGACACCGATCTGGGACAAAGCACGATCGCCGGAGATGCCCGACTACGCGCATACGGACTATGGCCCCGCGATGAAGAAACTTTCGCAACTCATGGAAGGAGGTTCGCGCGAGGGGTTGGACGTCGAGCGGATCGGAGAGCTCATTCACCGGGCTCTAACGACTGCTCGCCCGCGCACGCGCTATGCAGTGGCACCCAACTTAGTTCTCGATTGGGTCTTTCCTAACCTGTTGCCGAAGCGCTGGGTCGATCGCATTTATGCTTGGCGGTTGGAACTTGCCAAGCGCCCTAGTGGACTGAGTCACTCAGAATGACGGGTACAGTGAAGCCGTCGTGTGGGTGCTGAGGTTGTCCTTCATCAGCACTATTTTGTCGGCACTGGAAAATGCACATCGGACAACTCCTTGAGCACGAGGGCGTAGTCGGTCGCTGCGTGGCGGTCGGTGACCTTGACATGGCGCCAGCTCTCCAACGGTGCGAACAGCATGAACAGGGTGGCCACCCCATTGCGCTCATACTCGTAGTCGTGCTCGTAGTCGTGACGCGCCTGCTGCCGCCGTTTCTTTGAACCCTTCCTCGACAAGCTGCTGGCGAATGCGATAGAAATCGGAGAAGCTGGTATCGAGAGCCTCCGCAATCCGGCTGTCGCTCCAGCCTAGACCACATGTCGCTACGCGCTTTTTTATTGAGTTGCTTGCGTTCCACCGCACTCAACCTCTTAACATAAGGCTTCACGGCAATCATCTTGTCAGACTCAACGACGCGAGCCACTAGATCCGCCGTGCTGCGCCAACTCCACCGCTTCCAGGTGATCGGGCACATGCACGTTCCAGTCTAACTCGTCCTGGATGCGGAGGCGCAAGGCGTCTGCAGCGGCAGGCTCGCCGTGCGTGACAAACGTGCAGCGCGGCGGTGTCTCAAACGCCTTGAGCCAGGTCATGATTTCGTCCGCGTCGGCATGGGCGGAGAGGTTGCCTAGCGAGGCGACCTCGGCACGAATGGGCACATATACGCCGTGGATCTTGACCTCTTGAGCGCCGGCGAGCATCGCTGCTCCGCGTGTGCCGCCGGCTTGGAACCCTGCGAAGACAATCGTGTTTTCCGGCCGAGGCCCGAAGGCGGCAATGTGATGCACGACGCGCCCGCCCGTCGCCATGCCGCTGCCCGCGATAATGACTTTTGGGTCGTGCGAAAGGTTGAGCCCTTTCGACTCTTCAATCGAGTTGACGATTTTCGCGGCTCGGAACATGGCCTCGCAGTCACTCTCGCTGAGGCGGTGCTCTGTGCGGTAGCGGTGGTAGAGGGCCGTCGTATCCTCGGCCATCGGACTGTTGAGATAGACGGGAAGACCGGCGGGAATCAGCTTCTTCGCCTTCAAACGCGCGATTGTTAGAAGCAATGCTTGCGTGCGGCCCACTGCGAAAGCCGGAATGATCACGCTACCACCGCGCGCG
>JANOFD010000599.1:0-2613 GCA_031413455.1 Rhodobiaceae bacterium | reverse complement strand
GCCTAAGACCAACGAATGCGGAGAATTTTATGCAAGCCCTGCGCGTCACCTTGTTTGCAGCTACGGCACTGGCCGCGGCAACAGTGTCAACTTCAGCCCTAGCAGATGGCATGAAGCCTACAACTGCCGCCCATCTCACAGTCCCCTACGATCAAGCCACTGCCATTCACCTCGACCAGCCGGCGAAAACTGTCGTGGTTGGCAACGCCTCGATCGCAGAAGCATTGCTGGTCAACGACAAAACGATTTATGTGCAGGGCCGTTTATTCGGCAACACGAACGTGATTGCTCTGGATGCGAACGGCACCGAAATTCTGAACACCCAAATCACCGTCGGCACGGTCAACCTGGCCCAGGTCACATTGTATCGTGGCAATCAGCAACACAATCTTGCCTGCTCCCCACGTTGTGAACGCACCGTCACGATGGGCGACGCCGACGTTGACGTCCAGATCAAAAACGGCAGCGGCAAAATGGAAGTCGGCAAAGCCGGCAGCGACCTTTCGACGAAGCCGTAAGCGCACCAATACAAAAAGCGATGTCATCCCGTGCGCGATGCGGCACTCTTGTGCCGCTTCGCAGACACGGGACCTACCCGGGGTTCGACGCAAGTAAAAAGCGGCGGCATTGAACCTCGTATGGGCCACGTGTCTGCGGCGCAGCATGAAGGATGCTGCGACCCACGCACGGGGTGACAGAGTTTCTAATAGTGCGGAACTGAGCGAATATTTGTGTGCATGCAGTTGCCTTCGTCATGGCCGGACTCTTGACCCGGCCATCCAGCCGGCTCGCGTCGGCGAGACGAATTGAAGTGCACTCTTCAAGCAGAGCGCCATTCCGTTGCGTAGATACGCAACGACTGGGTGGCCGGGTCAAGAGCCCGGCCATGACGAACATGAGAAGTGTGGACTCGCTGCCAAGCGATAATGAGTGTTCCAATTGAACGAAACGCGCTCTAGATGGCATCCCTCGACTACTGGCTTAAGCGCAAGTTCGAAAGATCCTGCGCAATCGCCGTGAACACATTCTCGAGATCCGCTGACGACGGCGACTCGAAATAAAGCGAAGGATCTGACGCGCAAGCCTGCATCAGGTTTTTTGCCCGTTGCGCATTTTCCTGCAACAGAATTGCATAGACCCGGATTCCCTCATCTTTGATGCGCGCGCAAACCGCTTCCGTGCGCACATCCTGCTGCGCTTCGGCCGCAGCTGCATTCGTCGTCCCAAACTGATTGCGGATGAGATAATTATAGGCCGTGTAGGTCGACTTGTGCCACGTGTTGTTCGACTCTACTGTGTTCAACCCATCGGTCAATAGCACCAGCGCTTTCTGCCAATCCGGATCGTCATAGGCCTTGCCTTCCGTGTATGGCGCCGTGGGCGAAAGCGTCCGCCATCCCCACCCAGCTCCGATCGCCACATGCGTGTAGCCCGTCGCGATCATGCCGTTGACATAGGCCTGCAACGCACTCCGGTTGTTCGTCAGCGGCAGTATCTTTTGCATATTGCAGTCGGCATTCGGATTGGTCAGATTCTTTCCCACATACTTGGCGGATCGCTTCAAACGCGTATCCTGATTGCCGGAAACACCGTCGGAAACATAGGTATTGTATCCGTTGTAAGCCGAACTATCCGGCCCATCGGGTTCGAAGTATGGCACCCATCGCGTGTCAGGCGACCCGGCGCTCGGCACATCGTCAGTTCCTTCTAATCCACCCGGCCGCGCCTCCAGGCAACCACCCCAGCTTTTATTGGTCATCGTCGCCCAAACGGCAAACGCGTATTTGTTGTTATCGAAATTGAGCCGGGCCGTACTCGATAGACCATTGATGTCCATCCAGCCATTGCTCAGAAACATACTGGTATCCACTTTCACTGTTTGCGAAAATGGCACCAGCGACATCTTCAAACCCGAAGGAGCGGCTTGGTTGCCGAACAGAATATCAATCAAAGTCGATGTTGCAGTCTTCAACGCGCCGATTTTGCCGTTGGACGCCATTGAACCGGTGTTGTCGAGAGCCAGCGCAATTTCAAGCCCCTTGGACTCGCGCGTCACCTGAATCCCGACCGCGACGTCTATATAGTCGATACCGGCAAGGCCCATAAACGCAGTCTCAACCTTAGCCGCACCGGTGACATTGACAACGTTGGAATTGTCGCTCGCACCCGAGACCGTAAGCGAAGTCACCGTCCCAAGCTCTGCGTCAGGGTAATTCGCATAAAAAAACTTGTGCGCCATGGCCGTCATTTCAGCATCTGTCAGTCCCACCGTGCCGCCAACCGCCAGGCCCGCCGAGTCCAGTGCCTCAGCTAGCCGCATTTTCACAACCACCGCCCGGCTCATATCGACTGCGCACCCGATCGCCAAAATCATCGGGATTAAGACAAGGCCGAAAGTCAGTGCGACCTGACCCGATTTTGCTGTCGCGAACATCGCTGCGCGCCCACGCCACTGCTGCAGATTCAACCCCATGATTTCAACCCTCAAGTTGTCCGGACGCAATCGAAACGCAACGCCCGGCAATGTGCCTGACCACGCAGTTTGACCCGTAATCCCAAACAAACCGCTTCATTCATCCCGACAAATTCGGTCGAATAGTTTCCAGGTTCTTT
>JANOFD010000598.1:0-2842 GCA_031413455.1 Rhodobiaceae bacterium | reverse complement strand
TGGCTTCGGCGAGTTTGGCAGATAGGGTTTCTAATTTTTCTTTCATGGGAATCAATATAGCAGATACGGTGTTCGGCAAAGGTATAAAAAGGCACTGCTTCGCAAAAGATGATCCGTATCAACAAATTGATATACCTGAAGCTTCGCAGTCCGTCTGACATGAATCAATGCGAAAGCGTGCTCCGCGGACTAGACTCTCAACACGCCCAGTGAAAGGCGGCTACTTCAGCAAAGGAGCAATCTATGCCAATCCAAAGCTCGGTAACTTCGTTCAATAAGCTTCCACCCGCTCTTTTGGGCATAATACATGACGCCTACGACGGTGCGGTAGATGCCGTCGCAATGCGCCAAGGCAACGACCGCTGGGTCTCGCAAGATTGGATCCTCAAGACAATGGCGCGGCACATTGTCGAGCAAGCAAGACATGGCGAGTGCGATGTCGTTCAACTGCGGGTCAGCGCACTGACCGCGGTCCATTTCGGGTCATAGCTCTCAATGACAGACTTGACGTGGATCAAATCATTTGGTCGAAAGCGATGGAAGCTTGCCAAGACTCAATGGCAAAGCCGGCAGCGCGATGAAGACACTTATTGTGTACGGTACGACTGAAGGTCAGACTCGCAAATTTGCCGATTTTGTCGCCAGCCGGCTTCGGAAACTGGGTGACCAAGTCACGTTGGTTGAGGCGGCGGACGCGCCGTGGGATTTGCGCCCGAACGAATACGACGCCGCGATCCTTGCTGCATCGCTTCTTGCGGGTATCTATCAGAAACCCTTAGTCGGGTTTGCGCGAACGCATCATCTACGTTTGTGCCAGATGCCTACGCTCTTTCTCTCCGTTTCACTGTCTGCAGCCAGCCGCGATCCTGACGACTTGACGGGCACTGCAGCGTGCGCCGAACGCTTCAAGCAAGAAACGGGATGGACATCGGCGGGGGTACATCACGTCGCGGGTGCGTTCCGTTTCACGGAATACGATTTTTTCAAGCGCTGGGTGATGCGCTTGATCGCCTGGGAAAAAGGCGTGAGTGTCGGCTCGTAGCAGGAACTTGAGCTCACCGACTGGGATGCCCTCGCCGAGATCGCAGACAAGTTCCACATCAGCGCGGCAACGGCCTAGGGATTTTGCGATCACGTAAGAAGCAACCTAAAGCTTGATTGAGATCAATGCAAATAAGGACTATCAGGCAATGATCGTTGTCAATCTCATCCGGAGGCAAGCATGAGGCAACTTTCCGACATCATTTTCAACCAGCATCCACTGAAGCTGCCGCGCTCGGCAACTGTCAAGGAAGCGTGCCAAAAAATGTGCGAGCGCCATGTCGGTTCGGTACTCGTGACCGACAGTCGCGGCCACCTCGTCGGAATTTTCACGGGCCGGGATGCAGTTTATCGCGTGCTTGCGGCAGCAAAGGGCGGTGCCGACACGCAGCTGGGCGAAGTCATGACCGAAGCACCAGACACCATGGCGCCCGAGAAGACCGCCATCGATGCGCTACGCGCCATGTGGGAGGGCGGGTTTCGCCACATCCCGGTCGTCAAGGACGGAAAGATTCTTGGCGTTGTCTCGCGCGGCGATTTCAAGGGCACTGAGCACGACCGTCTCGACGAAGAGCGCGGGTTATGGGAACACATGCGGTAGTTGTTTTGCGAAGCCGAGTTAGGCGTTCGCAACTCCGTGCACAATCGTCACTTTGAATGTCCGCAATACGCCGTCATGCTCGGTAATTGATACATACTCGCCTTCTTTGATCACATGCCTGTCTAACTTGAACAACGCCTCGTCATCATCGCGCGACTTGGCAACATAGTCAAAATGCCAACCGTGCCCGACATGGACCAGCATACCATTCTCGTCAGCGACGCCGCGCGAGAACCTGCGAACGGTGCAGCGCTGCTTCGACGACCTCCATGCATTTGCATCCAAGTGCGAAGACTCGTCCAAAGGAGCCGTGAATTCATAACCATGCGCAGAATCTCCCTGAGGAAAGTCCTTCGACCTCGCCAGTTCAAGCCGAACAAAACTCAGTGTCATGACAATGCTCCCTAATGAGCCATGAAGATTGGAAGAGTTGCATGTGCAAGCACATGCCGCGTGACGCCACCCAACACCAATTCGCGCCAGCGGCTATGTCCATAGCCTCCGACCACAAGCAACCCCGCCCCTGAGCGAGACGCACTGTCGAGCAATGCGCTGGCCGTACTCTGCCCACCGGGGTTGATCCCGTGTTCCGTTGCCGACAATGCATGCAAGCGCAGATACTCACGCAAACGGTCCATCTGCACCGTCTCAATTGGACCTGGCGAAACACTCAAAATCTCAATCGCCTCAGCTCGCTTCAATAATGGAATGGCAGCAGACACGGCGTAAGCAGCGGCGGCCCCGCCATCCCACCCAATTGCCACTTTACAGCCAACAATCTTGCGGCTCTCACCGGGAACCAGCAACAGGGGACGCCGCCCATTCAACAGCGCTGACTCGAGCGCACCACGAAAACCCGCATCTCTCGATTCGTGAGGGACATCGAAAACAACCAGATCGGACAACCGCGCTTCCTCAACGATGATGTCTTCTTCGCCACCATCCCGCACACAAAATGAAGCTGAGAGACCGCTTCCATTTGCGGCATCAAACACAGCCGCTCCCACCAGTTTGGCGTGATGCTCAAACGATTCACGCGCAATGCCGACCGATTTGACCGCCGCCTCCCGCGCTGCATCCATGATCTCTTGAATAACGCCGGCCGAAATGCCTTCACCCAAATAAGGTAATACGTCGCTAGGATTGGAGCGGGCGTAAACGCCTGCAACATGGGCGGCAAACGCATTTGCCACCTCAAAC
>JANOFD010000597.1:0-1897 GCA_031413455.1 Rhodobiaceae bacterium | reverse complement strand
CTGGGTTCTCCAGCGCCTTGAGGGTGTCAATAAATTCGCAACCCCTCGCCGGCGAAATGCAGGACTCACATACACGCCACCTATCTCAGCATTGTGCGCCAATTTGACGCGCGATTTTAGGGACACAACTAACAGACCGGCAAGCACGCCATCGACTTCCGCGCCCAGTGTTCGTGCAGCGCCCCCCAACCGCTCTTGCCACCAGGTCAGCGGTTGCCCGGCTTCTTCCTCCCAAGACGACCCGAAACTTTGCGGCGCAAGCCGCAGCCCCTCGAGTCTGATGTCTCGCACGGCTATGACATCGTCCGGTCCAAGCACGCGCGCTGTCGTCACGCTGGCGCGCCGCCGAACTGCGCCTCCCAGGCACTCACCTGCTCGGGCAAGATCTTCGCAAACAACACCGGCGGCACTTCGAAGGGACGGCCCGCCTTCAACACATTGATTTCATCGGCGATTTTACCCTTGGGCCATTTCAAATCGTCCGGTCCAAGCCCAAGACCGTCCGCCATTGCTTTCGCCGAAAACGGAATAACCGGCGACGACAATATCGCAAACAACCGGATCAAATTGATCGCCACCCGCACACTGACGGCGGCAGCATCCTTGTCCGTCCGTATCGCTGTCCAAGGCGCTGCGTCGGCCAAGTATTCGTTTCCCAGCACCCAAATCGCGCGAAGCTCTGCCGCCGACTTTCGAAACTGAATGTCTTCCAGAAACGCCGAGTACAAGCCAAAGCGCCGTTCCAACTCGTCGGTGAGTTTTACCTCCCTCGGCCCGGGCGAGCCGCCATCAGGAATGACGCTGCCCCACTTGCCTTGCGTGAACTTCAAAGTCCGGTTGACAAAATTGCCCAGCACATCCGCCAGGTCCTTGTTCACCGTGTCGGAGAAATGCTGCCATGTAAAAGACGCATCCGAACTCTCCGGCGCGTTGGCCGTCAAATACCAGCGCCAAAAGTCCGGCGGCAAAATCTCCAGCGCCGTATCCATGAACACGCCACGCTTCTGGCTGGTCGAAAACTTGCCGCTGTAATAGTTCAGCCAATTGAACCCCTTGATCTGATCAACCAGTTTCCACTTTTCTCCAGAGCCCAACATCGTCACCGGAAAGCCAACCGTGTGGAATGGCACGTTGTCCTTGCCCATGAATTGCACATAGCGAACCTTGGCTTGTGCCTCTTCCCCCACCCACCACGACTTCCAGTCGCGTACATTCGTGCCCGGCGCGGCATCCGCCCACTCGCGCGTCGCACCGATATATTCGATCGGCGCGTCGAACCAGACGTAGAACACCTTACCCTTCAGCCCCTCAAGGTCGGGACGTTGCCCTTGCGGATTTGGCCCCCAAGCCTCAGCATTCACCGGTACGCCCCAGGATAAATCGCGCGTGATACCACGATCCTGCAGTCCCTCATCCAACCACTTCAATGCGATCGAACTAACGAGTTGAGGCCATTCCGCTTTGGAATTGATCCAGGCCCGCAACTCGTCCGAAAACCCCGATTGCTTCAAAAACAGATGCTTGCTGTCGCGAAATTCAATCTCGGTCGAGCCCGACAAAGCTGAGCGCGGCGACTTCAGATCGGCCGGATCAAGCACCCGCGTGCAGTTTTCACACTGGTCGCCCCCGGCCCGGTCATAACCGCAATGCGGACAAGTCCCGATGACATAGCGGTCCGGCAAAAACCGCGCCTCGGCCCTGGAGAAAACCTGACGCGTGGTGCGTTCTTCGATATGGCCATTCTCCCACAACACTTTGGCGAAATGCTGCGTCAATTCCCGGTTCTGCGCACTAGAAGACCTGCCAAAATGATCGAAGGAAAGCCCGAAGCCGTCTGAGAGCCGCTTTTGAACCTCCCACCACTTCGCGCAATAGTCGGCAACCGGCAACCCTTCAC
>JANOFD010000596.1:0-3666 GCA_031413455.1 Rhodobiaceae bacterium | reverse complement strand
GTCTTGCCGTGATCGACGTGCCCCATGATCGTCACGACAGGTGCACGCGGGGTCAGCGTTTCGTCACTGTCCAATTCACCCTTCAGGCCTTCAAGCACGTCGGCTTCTGCAACGCGCTTCACCGTATGACCAAACTCTTCTGCAATAAGTTGAGCGGTGTCGGCATCAAGTGACGTGTTGATGGTCACCATCTGCCCCTGCTTCATCAGGTTCTTGATAATATCGACGGCCCGCGTCGCCATGCGGTTTGCCAACTCTTGCACCGTAATAGATTCGGGAATGACGACATCACGAATAATCTTCTGCGGCGGTTCGCTATCCTTGACTCCATGCTGAGCCCGCTGCGCACGCTGAACATGGCGCTTATAGGCAGCCATCGAACGTACGCGTTCCGTTTCGTTCAATGCCGTGACAACGCTCAGCTTCCCAGTCCGGCGCCCATCGTCTGCACCCTTCCGCGGAGCCGCTGGCGCCTTGGCAGGGACGCCTCCTTTGGCACCCGCGCGCTTGCGTCCATCGTCGTCATCGCCACCAGCCCGCCGGGGTGGGAGTGTAGACAAACCGCCAGCTGGCGGACGAGTTGAAGACGGCGCGCGCCCAGGTCCACCCACAGGCGTGCGCGCTGGGGCACCACCTGGAGCGGGTCGTGCCGCCGTTGTCGTCGCACTCCGGGGCGCAGCGGTGCTGGGACTACGCGGATGCGGCTGCGTTGTGGTGGTTGTTGAGCCGTCGTCATCGGGGTCCAATCGGCGCCGGGCTTCAACCTCTATCTTACGGCGGCTATCCTCGTCTGCGACGCGGCGCGACTCGTCTTCGATCTTCCGTTTCGCAGTCGCCTCGCGCTCACGTGCCAACCGCTCGTCGTCTTCGGCTCGCCGCTTTGCATTTCTTGGGCACGGCGGCGCTCTTCTTCTTCTGCAACTCTCGCGTCTTTGAGCGCACGTGACCGCGCAACTTTTTCTTCTTCCGTAAGTGTGCGCAGCACCATGCCGCCGGATTTCGGCTGTACCGGCGCAGGCTTCACGGGCTTACTTGACGCAGGCGCTGCAGGAACGGCAACATCTGCTTTCACAAGCTCCAACACACCCGGTTTCGCACTCTCGGCTTTACCACCGGGCCGCACAACAGTCGGACGTTTGATTTCCACCACAACCGCTTTGGAACGGCCATGACTGAACGCCTGGCGTACAACGCCAGTCTCCGGACGTTTCACAGACAACGTTCTTGGCGCACCAGAGGCATGCAATGTCTTCTCGCCGTCTGGGGTCTTATTGTCAGTCATGCGCGCCTTTCGATCCTTATCACTCTTCTGCAGCCTTTTATTCTCAGCTCATCACGTAAAAAAATACTCGGTCTCGTAGTCACGAGGCCGCGTCCCATTCCGGCGGACACAACACGCGGAAACCGCCAAGCCGCTCTGCCTCTGTAACAAATCTGGCGGCGAGCGAGCCTTGCGTTAAGGCAGCATGTACCACATTCTCGCGCCCGAATGCCAAGCCGATTTCGCTATCGGACAAGCACCCGATCACCCGGATTGCCCCTCGCCGTCTGGCATAAGTCAAAAGCTTTCCTCGATCTGCGCCACCTGACCCCGACGCCTCGACCAATGCGGCGATACGCCCCGCCTGCGTCCGCAGAACGACTTCGACCTGGGCATACCCGGAAATGGCCAGCCCGGCGCGCCGCGCAAGCCCCAAATGCTCACAACATCGTCGAACCAAAAGCAGCTCAACATCACCCGCCAACGTGTCTGGGCATTTCACTGAACGCTTTGCCACCTTCGAAAAGTGCCCGCGCTCGGCGGCACGCGAAATGAGTTCTCGGCTTGAAGTTACCCAATAACCCCGCCCTGGTAACTTCAGTGCTAGGTCAGGCACAATAACTTCGTCCGGACCAACCACGAACCGGATCATCCCATCGGGCGGCTTCACCTCGCCGGAAACAATGCACCGCCGGAGCGGACCTTCAACGCCCTCATCATCAGTGTGTTGTCGCGCAGCCTTACCGCCGCCTTGTGTCACTCTGGTGCAGGCTCCGGAGCCGCCGGCACGGCTTGAACCGCGGGCGCTTCAATCCAACCTGCGGCCACGCGAGCCGCCATAATGATGGCGTTGGATTCATCCGCATTCGTACCAAGCGCTTCAAACATGCCCGCAAAATGCTTGCGTTCGCCGTTCACGGTTTCATTCCATCCCACCAGATCATCGGTGGCACAGCCGGCTAAGTCTTCAAGTGTTTTGACCCCGCCTTCGCCGAGCGCCACGGCCATTGCCGGCGATAGTCCTGCAACTTTCAACACGTCGTCTGCCACGCCCAGCTCAAGACGTTTTTTGTCCATGGCTTCGTTCTGACGCTCCAGAAAATCGAGAGCTCGTTTCTGGAGCTCTTGCGCAGTCTCTTCGCCAATACCTTGAATCTCCGCCAACTCCTCTAGCACCACATAGGCCAAGTCTTCGACGGCCGAATAGTTCTCTGACGCCAGCAACTGAGCCAACGTCTCATCAACATCAAGCGAATTCATGAACAGTTCCGTACGTTTGCGGAACTGCTCTTGACGCCGCTCGGATTCTTCCGCTTCGGTCAGAATGTCGATTTGCCAACCGGTAAGCTGAGACGCCAGGCGGACATTCTGTCCACGCCGCCCAATGGCCAGCGACAACTGCTCATCTCCTACGACGACTTCGATGCGATGCGCATCGTCATCAAGCACAACCTTGGAAACCTCCGCCGGCGCCAATGCATTAACGACAAAGTTCGCGGGATCAAGCGACCACGGAATGATATCAATCTTTTCGCCTTGAAGTTCCTGGACAACCGCTTGAACGCGGCTGCCGCGCATGCCGACGCACGCCCCAACGGGATCAATCGAGGAGTCATTTGAAATGACGGCGATCTTGGCCCGCGAACCCGGATCGCGGGCGACCGACCTGATTTCGATAATGCCGTCATAAATCTCTGGCACTTCTTGCGCGAACAATTTGGCCATGAATTGTGTGTGCGTCCGCGACAGAAAAATCTGAGGTCCGCGCGTTTCGCGCCGCACATCATAAATGTAGGCGCGGATGCGGTCGCCGGTGCGGAAGGTTTCCCGTGGCAGCAACTCGTCGCGGCGCACAAATGCCTCACCGCGGCCAAGATCGACCACGACATTCCCATACTCAACGCGTTTAACCGTTCCATGAACGATCTCGCCCACGCGATCTTTGTACTCGTCAAACTGCTTCTCTCGTTCTGCGTCGCGCACCTTTTGGAAGATGACCTGCTTGGCGGCTTGAGCAGCGATGCGGCCAAAATCGATCGGCGGCAACGGCTCGGCGATCAAATCCCCGGTTTGAGCGGCCGGATTACGGATCTGGGCTTCATCGAGTGTGATCTCAGTAGCTTCATTTTCTAGCTTATCGACCACCAGACGCAAGCGATGCAGCCGCGTTTCGCCCGACTTGGGATCAATCTCGGCCTTGATCTCATTGTCTTGCCCGTAGCGCGATTTCGCGGCCTTTTGAATCGCCTCTTCCATAGCGGCGATAACAATTTGCTTGTCGATCGACTTTTCGCGCGCAACCGCATCTGCGATCTGAAGAAGTTCGAGTCTATTTGCACTCACGGCCATGGATCAGTACCTCAATTTTGCCCGGCGGCGCCGGCTGTTTTTCTACGTTTCAAATC
>JANOFD010000595.1:0-1516 GCA_031413455.1 Rhodobiaceae bacterium | reverse complement strand
TTCGACATCGAGGCCGACTACTCCGACGGCGGTGAGAACGTCGACCTGTACCTCACCCGCCTTGGTTTCGCAGACGTTCTGGCCCCGGCCAGCCAAAGCGACAACCAGCAAGCAGTTGGCGGCGTGCTAGAGACCATCTTCGACAACGGCGCTTCGCCTGAGTTCGCCGATGCCTTCGAAGCACTCCTCGGCGCTACCACTTACGAAGAAGCGCTCGCCGTCTACGACAAGCTCCTGGGCGCAGAACACGCCCAGACCTCACTCGCCTCGCTCAACGCCATGTATCAGTTCCAGACCATCATGGGCGAGCGCATGGACGTGCTGCACAACGGCATGGGGAGCGCCCAGTGGGCACTGTTCGGACAACCGTCCGATCAGCTCGCGATGGCGGAAACGGTCATGGCCGATGCCTCACCATCACCGAGCATGGGCGGCGTCAACCTCACCACAACCCGCGATGCCAACACATTGTCGATGTGGGGCGGCGTCCACGGCAACTGGACCACGGTTGAAGGCGACACCAACGGCCCAGGCTTCGACCAGGACACGTTCGGGATTTCAGGCGGCGTAGACTACGCAAGCTCGTCTGAAGCACTGATCGGGTTTGGCGGTTCGTACATGAACTCCGATCTCGAGTTCGACTCGTTGAATTCCGGCGACGTCGACACCTTCGCGCTCGGCCTGTACGGCGCCTTCGGTCTTGGCGGTGGTTACCTCGATGCCAACGCCAACGTCGCCTTCCACGACGTAAGCTCAAGCCGCGTCACGGCAGCCCTCTTGCCGGCCGAAACCGCCAGCGCCAACTACGACGCAACGTCGTGGTCGCTGTCGGGCGAAGTCGGCACGGTCATCCCGGTCGGTAGAGCCTATGTCGCACCGATGCTGAGCTTGACCTACACCGGTCTGTCAGTTGACGGCTTCGAAGAAGTGGGCTCGCCTGGCTTCAACTTGCTGGTCGCTTCCGCCGACACCGACTCGTTCGCCACCGTCTTGGGTGCGCGCGCCGGTGACTACTTCAAGGTCGGCAATGCCATCGTCAACCTGCAGGGTAACCTCGGCTGGCGTCACGAGTTCGGCGACGACGTCGCCTCCTTCTCGGGCGCCTTCCAGGAAGACCCAAGCCTGCTCTTCAACGTCAACGGCTCGCAGATCGCCGAAGACAGCGCCACCTTCGGCGTCGGTTCGACAGTCAGCCTCTCGACCCGCTTCGAAGTCTTCCTGAACTACGACGGCATCTGGAACGCCGACGCCCACGGCCACAACGCCAACCTGGGCCTCCGCGCCAACTGGTAAGAGTTTTGTCATAGCATCCAAAAGGGCGGCCAAATCGGCCGCCCTCTTTCGTTGCGCGGTCCCCTCACCCTTTTTTCGGAAGGCCGAAAAAAGACCCTCTCCCGCAAGGGGAGAGGAAGAATAACGCTGTGTCAAAAGATTTTTTTTCTTCCTCTCCCCTTGCGGGAGTGGGTCTTTTTTGCACTTCGCAAAAAAGGGTGAGGGGCCTGCGCCGCCGCCTTCC
>JANOFD010000594.1:0-2618 GCA_031413455.1 Rhodobiaceae bacterium | reverse complement strand
TTCTCGCGGTCGTCGTCGTCGGTAACGACAACCATCTCGCCGCGTGTGAAGGCCTCGATTGCTTCTGGCACGCTGGCAGCGCGGCAAGCTTCGCCGTTCTTGGGCGCAACCGGCTGCATGAAATCGTTCGGCGTCACCGCGCCGTTCGTCTCGCGAAAGATCACCTCCGCCGTCTCTCGCGACAGCCAAGCCGTCTCGCTATTGCACAGCTGCGTCACCGCACTGGGCGACAAACCTGTACGTCGTGCAAACTCCACGAGCGAGATGCTTTGGCCGTTTAGCCATTCTGTCAGTTTCATAGGCGCAATGATGAGCGCCGCGCACTATGCTGGCAATCCGTCCGCACGCCTTTATTTCTTCGCGAATTCACTGCCGCCGCACCTTGCCGTAACGGATCGCGCTACCGATGCGCCAACCCTTCACGCGCACTTCACACGCGGTCTACCTCGCAACTGTGTTCGATAGCGCACCCAGCCGGTCGACCCGGCGCGCCTGCGGCCGTTTGAGACGTATGGTCTATTGGCAGTAGCGCCCGTTAGGCGGATTTGAAATCGAGACCGAGATCCAGGCACTTCGCCGAGTGTGTGATGGCGCCCGACGAAATCAGATCGACACCGGTTGCGGCGATGACTGAGATGGTTTCGGCAGTGACATTGCCTGATGCTTCGAGCAGGGCGCGGCCGGCCGTGAGCTTGACGGCCTGACGCAGAATTTCAGGTGACATGTTGTCCAGCAGTATTGAATGGGCGCCGAGGGACAAGGCTTCGCCGAGTTGTTGCAAATTGTCGACTTCGATTTCGACCTGGACCATGTGCCCGGCGTGGGCGCGCGCGGCCTTGATCGCGTTGGCGATGCTCCCTGCGGCAACGATGTGGTTGTCCTTGATCAGGATGCCGTCATCGAGACCGAAACGATGGTTGTGACCGCCGCCGCAACGCACTGCATATTTCTCGAAGGCGCGCAGGCCTGGTGTAGTTTTGCGCGTGCAAACGACGCGCGCTTTGGTGCCCGACACCAATGCGACGAGGTTTGCTGTCGCCGTTGACACGCCAGACAGGCGGCCGAGGAAATTCAGAGCGACGCGTTCGCCGGTAAGGATGGGGCGCGCGGGGCCTTCGATGGTGGCGATGGTTTCGCCGGGATCGACGTTAGCGCCGTCGGTCACACTCAAAGTCATTTTTATGCGTGGGTCGAGCAGGCGAAATGCAGTGGTGGCAAAGTCGAGCCCTGCAATGCGTCCTGGTTCGCGGGCGGAGATGGTTCCGTGCGCCATGGCGGTTATGGGAATCGTTGCTTCGGTCGTCAGGTCGCCTGCGCGGCCGATGTCTTCGAGCAATGCCGCACGCACGGCGGGTTCAATCAGCAAGGGCGACAAGGGCTGGACGATGGTGGCTGGTTGCTTCATGCGCTTCGCGTCGCCTGAGCGCTGTCTGAGAGCTTCGTTTCGCGCAATGCCAGTTCGGCGGTTGCGCGGATCTGGGCCAAGGTCACGAATGTTCGTTTGGCGAGGGCAGGGTCCGCCTGCGGGTAGTCGCTGCGAAAATGTCCGCCGCGGCTTTCCGTGCGGTTCAATGCGGCACCGGCAATGAGCAAAGAGGTGGCTGTCATGTTGCGCAGGTCGGGATCACCGGTTCCGGCCTTCTCGAGCATGGTGATGGTGCTTAGTGCCAGGATGAGATTTTCAGAATTACGTTCCAATCCAACATTCATGGTCATCGATTTGCGCAGGAGTGCAACATTTGGCGTGACTGGACCAGAGATAGGGGGGGGAGGTGGAAGCGTTCCTGCGGCAGTTCCGTTTGCTGGCGTGTTCTGCGCGATGTCGCTGGCGGCACGGGCGCCAAAGACGATGGCTTCGAGCAGTGAATTGGAGGCCAGGCGGTTGGCGCCATGCGCGCCAGTTGAAGCGCATTCGCCGATGGCCCAAAGTCCAGGCAGGTTGGTGCGTGCGTTTTCGTCAACGGAGATTCCCCCCATGTGGTAGTGGGCGGCTGGTGCGACCGGAATGAGATCGGTGCGCGGATCAATGCAGGCCGACTGGCAATACGAGAAGACCGTTGGGAAGGCGTCAGGGAAGCGAGCGCCTAAGACGTGGCGGGTGTCGAGAAAGACTTTTCGTCCGGCACGGATTTGCCGGAAAATTCCGCGGGCTACGATGTCGCGTGGCGCAAGTTCCGCGTCTTTATGGACGGCCAGCATGAAGCGCTCACCCTGGTCGTTGACCAGGATCGCGCCTTCGCCACGCAGTGCTTCGGTGGCGAGCGGGGCTGGATCGCGGCCGATGGCGATGGCGGTTGGATGAAACTGTACGAACTCGGGATCAGCGATAACGGCGCCTGCACGTGCGGCCATGCCAAGACCCTGGCCGCGTGCTTGCGGCGGGTTGGTCGTGACTTCGAACAGGCCGCCGACGCCGCCGAGGGCAAAAATGGTTGTGGTGCTGCGGATCAAGACAGGTGAGGCCTTGTCATGGACCGGGTGGGCATAGACCCCGGCGACGCGCCCGTCTTCCATGGCGAGTTCAAAGGCAATCAAGCCTTCGAGGATACGAATGCGAGGCTGGTCTTTGACGGCCTTAATCAGGGACGCCATGATTTCGGCGCCCGCACGGTCGCCGG
>JANOFD010000593.1:0-1259 GCA_031413455.1 Rhodobiaceae bacterium | reverse complement strand
TTTGAAAGGAGTTTTGCTATTCAGGCATCTGATTGATTCGAAACCCCGGTGAGAATTCTGCAGATGCGTCGACCGTTGCACCTGCGATTGCCGCGTATGCGCGTGCACGACCAACGCCCGCCTTCGCAAACTCTCGGCAGTGATATAGCAAGTCCGACAGGCACTCCTCGTCGATCGCCCATTTCAGAAACAACGTCGCGAGCATTTGGTTTTGAACCAAGCTACCCATGCCCTCCGTTTCAAGCCAGCCTTGGTGAAGAGATCCAAACGATTCATCCGCCAGACATGCGACTCGCAACCGAGCGACTGCAGAGTCCTGAGCGTCCATCACCTTCTGAATGAGCATTGACCTCGCTATGCGATCAAGCCGTTTGAAATGCGGCACCGCATTCAGAATCTCTTTCGCAGCATTCTGGGCCAACGTTGCGATATCTGACGTTGCGATGGCGTTGCCTGGCATTGCCATCGTTGGGTCAGTTCACCCGCCGCGTTTTGCCTGCCCAATACGGTTCACGGAGTTCGCGGCGGAGGATTTTGCCGCTGGGGTTGCGTGGCAGGGCTTCGATGAAATCCACGGTCTTGGGAATTTTGAATCCGGCGATGCGGGTACGGGCGAAGGCGATGATGTCTTCGGCTGTTGCGGCCTGACCGGTTTTAAGGACGACGATGGCTTTGACGGCCTCGCCCCATTTGTCATCGGGGACGCCAATGACGGCGACGTCGGCTACGGCTGCATGGCCGAAGACGGCGTTTTCGACTTCGGCGGGATAGATGTTTTCGCCACCCGAGACAATCATGTCTTTGACGCGGTCGTGGATGAAGAGGAAGCCGTCCTTGTCGAAGTAACCCGCGTCGCCGGTGTAGAACCAGCCATTCTTGATCGAGCGGGCGGTCGCGTCAGCCTGGTTCCAGTAACCTTTCATGACGGTGGCGCCCTTGATCAGGATTTCACCGACATCGCCCTGAGCCACTTCGCGGCCGCTTTCATCGACGACTTTGATGTCGAGGCCGGGATAAGGTTTGCCGCAGGAGCGCAGAAGATTGTCGCGATGGTCTTCGGGGGCAAGCGCGGTGCCGGAGCCCACAGTTTCGGTCAGGCCGTAGAGCTGGTAGAAGTTGCAGGTCTTGAAGATCGACTGTGCCGTCTTCAAGAGTTCCTCCGTGATCGGCGAGGCGCCGTAGAAAATCTTTTTGACGGGCGTGATGTCCGTCGTCTTGATGCGTGGATGCTGAACCAGCATCAGAATGACGGCGGGCAC
>JANOFD010000592.1:0-11374 GCA_031413455.1 Rhodobiaceae bacterium | reverse complement strand
CGTTCGACTCCCAAGATACGGTCGCGGAAAGCGCGGCCCCAGTAGTGCACGTGGCCGATGAGAAACGAAGGCGTGAGGCCTAGCTTGGCCATTTTGGCGAAGTGCTCGTCCCAGGCGATGGAGCAATGCTCGATGCGGTGGCGGTGGTCGGCGCGCGGATTCGCGGTTAGCGCGCTCTCGTAGGCGTCGAGCACGATGTCGATGGCGGCGTCGCCGTTGGCGTGAACGGCGACCTGCCAACCGGCATCATGGGCGCGTTTGATGCCGGCTGCGAGGTCGGCGGCGGGCAAGCTCAAGATGCCGCGGCTATCGACGTTGAGGTAGGGCTCGCGCTGGTAGCCGGTGTTGCCCTGGTTCGAGCCGTCGGCCCAAAACTTGAACCCGAGCAAGCGCAACCAATCGTCGCCGTTGCCCAGTTGGGCTTCGGGAAATTTGAGCCAGTCGTCCATGCGGGCCGAAGTCATCATCGCCGCCAAACGCACCGGCGATCGCCGGGACATGGTCAGCGCTTTGAGAATTGCCAACTCGTCCGTTCCGGCGAAGGCCCCGAGGCCGGCATCGACCAGCATGGTGCAGCCGACCTTCGCTGCTTTGTCGAGTTCGGTCGCTGCGGCGGCGATCAATGACTGAGGTGTCGGCCTGGGCGCCACGCGCAGGAAAGGGGCGTAGCTGGTGCCGCCGGCGAGCACGCCGGACAGCTTGCCGTCCGGACCCTTGAGATAGTGGCCGCCGGCACCGGGATCGGGCGTCGCCTCGGTGACGCTGGCAGCTTCTATGGCTTTGGAGTTGACGTATGCCAGGTGCCCCGAAGCGTTGAGCATGAAAAGCGGGTTGGCGGGCGCCACCTTGTCAAGATCGTGGCGCGTGATCGCGGCGTTGCCCTTCACCAGAGACGGGTCGAAGCCCCTGGCCATGATCCATTCGCCGGAAGGTTTGCTCGCAGCGACGGCTTTGAGCTTTGCCATCGCATCGTCGACGGAGTCGCAAACGAGCGCGCGCACATCGACGAAGGATGACAACAGCGCGCCCATGACGATGTGTACGTGCGGGTCGATGAAGCCGGGCAGGATCGTTCCACCTTTGGCGTCGATGATTTCGGTGCCCGAGCCTTTATGCGCCAGCACTTCGCCGCGCGAGCCGATGGTGGCAATGCGGCCGCCTTTTATGGCGATGGCCTCGGCTGTGGGCTGAGCCAAGTTCATGGTGCGAATTGCGGCGGCCAGAATGATTTTGTCTGGTTCTGTGTCCGACGACGGCGCTGGTGTACACACCAGACGGGGTGCGGCCGTGAGTTTGCGGCGCGCCGAGGCGCTGCCTCTTGAATACAGGCTTTGAATGGGCGGTGCACAACAGGCGCAGGCTTGGGAGAGCATGGTTTTGACCTTGAACGGCTACGACCCGCAGCCTGCACCGGGAGAGCCACGCTTGTCGAGACGCGGGAGAGTGGGTTAAGTCTTTGGACGAGGAAAAAACACTGATCGAGGAAATGCCGATGTCTTCTGCTGCCGCGCGTATGCCTGCGGGTTTTCCCGCCATGTCCATTGCCCAAGCGCATCAGATGCTGGTGTCGGCGCCGGCGTCGCCGTTCGAAATCGAGGAGCGGGTTATTCGCGGGGTGAAAACCAAGACGTGGAAGAACGCGCCGCCGTCGCTGGCGGCCGTGTTCGAAGCGAGCCGGGCGTTTCCAGAACGTGTCTACATGGTCAACGACGATGAGCGGGTGACCTTTGATGCGCACCGGCGTGCGGTTTCGCAATTGGCCCAAAAGCTGGTCGCCGACGGGGTGAAAAAGGGGGACCGGGTAGCCATCATCATGCGCAAT
This sequence comes from Rhodobiaceae bacterium, assembly GCA_031413455.1. Taxonomy (GTDB): domain Bacteria; phylum Pseudomonadota; class Alphaproteobacteria; order Micropepsales; family Micropepsaceae; genus SZUA-430. The sequence continues at coordinate 9,552 of JANOFD010000592.1, read as the reverse complement.
TTGCCGGAGTGGTCGGTGGCGTTCTGGGCGGCCATCCATGCGGGCGCGATTGTGACGCCGCTGAACGCCTGGTGGACGGGGCCGGAGCTTGAGTACGGCTTGACGGATTCCGGCACGACGCTGGCGATTGCCGATGCGGAACGGTGGGAGCGGCTGCGCGAGCATGCGGACAACTGCCCGGACTTGAAGCGCATCTATGTCAGCCGGTCGAGCGACGAGATTGCCGATCCGCGGGTGAAGCGACTGGAAGAGATCATCGGCGCGCCGAACTCGTGGAGCGCGCTCACCGAAGCAGAAATGCCGAAGGTGGTGTTCGAGCCGGAAGACGACGCGACGATCTTCTACACTTCCGGCACGACGGGCAAGCCCAAGGGCGCGGTGATCACGCATCGCAACGTGATCTCGAATTTCTTCAATGCGATGTGCGCGCAGGCGCGGTCGTTCTTGCGGCGCGGCGAGGCGTTGCCGGTGCCTGATCCTGCGGTGCAGAAATCCACTTTGATTTCGGTGCCGTTTTTCCATGCAACGGGTTGCTTTGCAGTGATGTGTCCTGCGGTTTTGTCGGGATCGAAACTGGTGATGCAGCGGCGCTGGAACGCCGACCAGGCGCTGGAGCTGATTGAGAGCGAACGTATTACAAACGCTGGCGGTGTGCCGACGATCGCCTGGCAGATCATTGAGCATCCACGCTTTGACGAGTTCGATTTGTCGTCACTGGAGACGATTTCGTATGGCGGGGCGCCATCGGCGCCTGAGCTGGTGCGGCGGATGAAGGAGCGCTTTCCAAGTCTCAAAGTCGGGCAAGGCTGGGGCATGACCGAGACGTCGGCTACGGCGACCAGCAATTTCGGCGAGGACTATGAGCGCAAACCCTCGAGCTGTGGTGTCCCCTCACCCACCGGCGAAGTGCGCATCGTGGGCGACAAGGGACAGGATATGCCGGTTGGCGAGGTGGGTGAGCTCTATTATCGCGGGCCGATTGTCGTGCGCGGGTATTGGAACAAGCCGCAGGCGACGGCTGAGACGTTCATCGACGGCTGGGTGAAGACGGGCGATCTGGCGAAGGTCGATGACGAAGGCTTTGTCTATATAGTTGACCGGGCCAAGGATATGTTGATCCGCGGCGGCGAGAATATCTATTGCGTCGAGGTCGAGAATGCTTTGTACGATCATCCGGCAGTGATGGATGCCGCCGTGATCGGCATACCCCATCGTACGCTGGGCGAGGAGCCGGCTGCGGCGGTGCACCTGAAGCCGGGTGCGAAAGCCAGCGAGGAAGAGCTGCGCCATTTCGTGGCGCAGAAGATTGCGGCGTTCAAGGTGCCGGTGAAGATCCTGTTCCTGCCCGAGACCTTGCCGCGCAATGCCAACGGCAAGATCGTGAAGCGGGACTTGAAGGGGTATTTTAGCGGATGACGATGCTGAGCTGGCGCATTGGCGATGTTACTGTCACGAAAATCGTCGAGCTGGAGATGACCGGGGGAACGCGGTTTATTCTGCCTCAGGCGACGCGAGAGGCGGTGCTGCCGATCGAGTGGCTGGCGCCGCATTTTATGAGCGATGAGGGGCGGTTGAAGATGAGCATTCATGCGCTTGTCATCGAGACGCCTTCGCGGCGGATGATTGTTGATACGTGCCTGGGTAATGACAAGCAGGGGCGCGGGGTTCCCGGATGGAATGGGCTGGCTGGGCCGTTCCTGCGCGATCTGGCCGCTGCTGGTTTTGCGCGCGAGACGATAGATACCGTGATGTGCACGCATCTGCATGTCGACCATGTCGGCTGGAATACGATGCTGGTCGATGGAAAGTGGGTGCCGACGTTTCCCAATGCGCGGTACCTGATGGGGCGCGTCGAGTTCGAGCATTGGCGCGATCAGCACAGCGATCACGAGCAGAAATTGATATTCGGGGACTCGGTGCAGCCGGTGTTCGATGCAGGGCTTGTTGATTTGGTCGACACCGATCACCGGATTTCGCCGGAAGTCAGCTTCGTGCCGACGCTGGGGCACACGCCGGGTCACGTCAGCGTGCGGATTTCCTCGAAAGGCAGCGAGGCGCTGATCACCGGCGACTTCGTGCACCATCCCTGCCAGATGGCGCATCCGGAATGGGCGGCGATGGTGGACTATGACGCTGTGGCGTCGACGGCAACGCGGCACGAGGTGTTCGGGCGGCTTGCGGGGACACCGACGCTGGTCATCGGCACCCACTTCGCGGGGCCGACCGCCGGGCGGGTGGTGAAGGATGGAGATGTGTGGCGGTTGGTGATTTGAAGAATTAGGCACAAATCCAGCCAAATGTTTACTTGAAATTTCATAAATATTCCTATATGGGTATATGGGCGTTTGCTGGGAGCGTGTTTTGAAAACGACTATTGAGGTGCCTGACGAGCTCTTTCGCAGAGCAAAGGCGGAAGCGGCGTTGCGCGGGCGCAAGCTTAAGGATCTGGTCGAGGAAGGCCTGCAGCTCGTCCTCGACACACCGCGCGGGGCGGCGCCGCGGTCGCGTCTGGCTGCCAAGATGAAGCGTGCCCGAGGCTTGGTGAAGTCGGGTGTCCCAGATATGGCTTCGAATCCCGAGCGCCTCAAGGGTTTTGGACGCGATGCCCGCAATCGTTGATACTGGCCCGCTCGTTGCCTACTTCGACCGCTCGGAACGGCACCATCGCTGGGCCGTCGAGCGGATCGAAGAGCTGGATGGGCCACTGCTTGTTTGCGAACCGGTGTTGACGGAGGCGTCCTATCTGCTCGGGCGATTTCCGAAAGCGCAAGACACTTTGATGGCGCTCATCCTGAACGGCGCGCTCAGCGTGGCATTTCATATCGAAGAGCATGTGACCGAGCTTCGCAAACTGCTGCACAAGTATCGCGATACGCCCATGTCGCTTGCCGACGCGTGCGTCGTGCGCATGGCGGAGTTGAACGATCGGCACACTGTGCTAACGCTTGACTCCGATTTCTCGGTTTATCGGAAACACAGCAAGACGCCGCTGGCGCTCATTCACCCAGCATCATCTGCCTGAGCGTTCCGCAGAGGCGCAGGCGATCAGCCCGCGCTCCGCATTTGTGTTTACAGCGAACCCATGAAATCGCGTTTGCCGACTTCGACGCCGTTGTGGCGCAGGATGGCGTAAGTGGTGGTGGCATGGAAATAGAAGTTCGGCAGGGCGAAGTGATTGAGGTAGATGTTGCCCTTCCAGGTGATTTTTTGGCCGACGATGGTTAAGGTGACGTCACGCTCGGCTGAGCCTTCGAACTGAGCTGGCTTCAGGCTTTTGACGAACTCAAGTGTCTTGGCGATGCGGGCCTGGAGTTCGGGAAAGCTTGCTTCGCTGTCGGCGAAACTGGGCACTTCGATGCCGGCCAGACGGGCGCAGGCGCCTTTGGCGTGGTCGGTTGCGATCTGGACCTGGCGCGAGAGCGGAAACATGTCGGGGGCAATGCGGGCACCGGTCAACACCAACGGGTCGATCTTTTTGGCTTCGGCGTGGGCTGCTGCTTTTGTGAGCAGCGCCGACAGGCTGGTGAGGTATTGCGTGAAAACAGGAACGCTGGACTGATACAAATTAGACGGCATTGTTATTCTCCCTTGAAATACGATGGACTGGTCTAGCACGTCTGGGCCTATCGGGTGCAATGTCGCGGCATCACATTTGGAGTGAAAGCGTCCCTGTGCTCTGGCCCGTGCTCTGGATTGGCGCCACACTTGTCGCTGCAGCCGCGCAAACGGCGCGCAATGCGATGCAGAACAGCTTGACGGCGGAGTTGGGCACCCTGGGTGCGACTCAGGTGCGGTTCATTTATGGTTTGCCGTTCTCGCTGGTGTTTCTGGCGGTTGCCAGCGGCATGACAGGTGCCGGCGTGCCGCACCCGAACGGCCCGTTCCTGATGTTTACTTCGGTGGGTGCGTTGGCGCAGATTATTGCGACAGCCCTTCTGCTCGCGGCGATGCGCGAGCGGTCCTTTTCAGTGGCGACTGCGTTTACCAAAACCGAAGCAGTTCAAGTTGCGATCTTTGGCTTGATCGTTCTGGGTGATGAGCTCTCGCTTGCGCGTGTGATTGCGATTTTGATTGCGACCGCCGGTGTGTTTCTGATCGCAGTCAAGCGGGGCGAGCAGTGGACAGCCGGTGGTGTGCGGCCGGCGCTTTATGGCGTTGCCGCCGGCGGGCTTTATGCGATTGCAGCAGTCGGGTTTCGCGGCGGAATACTGTCACTTGACGGCGGCGATTTTTACATGCGCGCGACGACGACCCTTGTGTGGGCGCTTGCATTGCAATCGGCGACACTGGGGTTATGGATGCTGGTTTACCGGCGTGCGGCGCTATTCAAGAGTTTTGCCTTGTGGCGGCAGTCGTTGTTTGCGGGTTTCATGGGTGCTTTTGCATCGCAATTCTGGTTCCTTGGCTTTTCGCTGACCTCGGCTGCCAATGTGCGGACGCTTGGATTGATCGAAGTTATATTTGCGCAAATTGTTTCACGGCGTGTTTTTTCCCAGGTTGCAAGCGCCAGGGAACTCGCCGGAATGGCGCTGGTGGTTACCGGGGTGGCGGTTCTGCTGGCTGCCGTGTGATTGAAAGTGCACATATCTGGCGGGTTGAGCATTGTTACTGGCAATTCGCGTGCTGAGCGTCTACCTAGTTGTGTACCCCCACTTGAAACAAAATGAGGCGTTGCATGTTGAAACTCTATTATTCGCCGGGCGCGTGCTCGCTGTCGCCGCATATTGCATTGCGCGAGGCCGGCTTACCCTTTGAACTTGTGCAAGTGAATTTGAAGGACAAGAAAACCAAGGACGGCGAAGACTTTATGGCAATCAATGCCAAGGGTTATGTGCCGGCGCTGAGGCTCAACGACGGTTCTTTGCTGACGGAAGGGCCTGCGATCGTGCAGTGGATTGCCGATCAGAAGCCCGGGTTGAATCTGGCGCCCGCCAACGGCACACCAGAGCGTTACCGCCTGCAGGAATGGCTGAGCTATATCGGCACCGAGATTCACAAGAATTTTTCACCGTTGTTCAGTCCAACGACCCTGGAAGCCAGCAAGACCATCGCACGGCAAACATTGGTGAAGCGGTTTGCTTTTGCCAACGAGAAGCTTGAAGGCAAAGAGTATTTGCTGGGCGCGCAGTTCAGTGTTGCCGATGCGTATTTGTTCACGGTGACGAACTGGGCGGGCTTTGTGCAGTTCGATCTCAAAGACTATCCGCATTTGCGCGCCCATCAAGCGCGCGTGGGATCACGCCCTCATGTGCAGGAAGCACTGAAAGCTGAAGGTCTGACGAAGTAGCGGTCAGGGCAGCGTGGTGGCCGCATAGGCTGCCAGTTCGCTGGCGAACCATGTTGCGACCGGAATAGCCGCCAGCACGGCGAGGCGTATAAAGACGCCCCAACCTCCGGGCCAATCGGACATGCGTGAGATTTCGCGCCGTACGGTCAGCATGGCCGCCATCGCCGGCAGGGCCACGGCCTCGATGATCCGCCCGTTGGCGTAGGCCCTGCGCCAGATTTCACGGGCGTAAGTTTGCAGTTCGGCCAAGGCTGTTTGTTTGGCAGTGCGAATGGCGCGCCGCGCGCCCCACATTGAGCCGAGCACGGCGACCAGCGCGAGCACGAGCCCCAAGAGCAACAGAGCGGCGCTGGCGGGTGTGGCGTCGGGCCTTGCTACTGCGGGACCCGCGAGTGCGAGAAGGACAATCAAATAGAGAGCGACGCGATTGGCGTGAAGCGCAAGCGGTTGCAACTGCGTCAGGTCGAAAAGATCGACGCGCAGGTGATCGCTGGTGGCTGCGCTAAAGCGATAGTGCAGCATCGCGATATGGGTGATGCTTGAGCCCAACAAGCCAAACGTCAAGGCGATGCGGATGTAGAGCCAGATTGTCAGCAAAGCGGCACTTGCGGCGTCACCGGGAATTGCACTCTGGAACAGATTGCCAAATACCGGGGTCAGGATCGCGGCCCAGAATAATCCGAAGACCAGCCGGACCGCTGCGTGAGGGCTCGCCAGACTTTCCAGGCATTCATCGTAGACACGGTCGTTGCAACTGAGCGCAGGGGCGACATCAACAAAGGCTACCAGGCACGAACGCGCCAAAAAGGTCGGCAGCACGACGTTGTAGGCGATGAAAGCCAGCAGAAGAACCTCGATTAGCGCCGAACCCGCGAGGGTGACGGCGACGCCGCCGAGATCGAGAGCCAATAGATGCAGCAGGGTCAGCGTCACAAAGAGGGCTGTCGCGGCCGCAAGCGGATGCAGCTCAATCCATCCGATGACGCGATCGAACACGCCCTGTGTTCCGCTGGGTTGGCTCTCGGGCGCAGGCAGAGCCAGACGCCCGGGCGTAGGCTGGGACTGGGGCGCCTCTTCGTCGCGATTCGGTTCTTGCTCGGTCATCGTTCAAATTCCGCGCAGGCGTGCGGGTTCGGGCAACAAGCCCTTCCACCACGGCGCTGGCGGCAGTTTCCCTGAGACCGGCGCCTAAGTCACGGCGGCAGGCAAAGTAAGGTTAGCGGGGGCGCGGGTGTGATTGCGTAGTGGACAGTTTTGGGTAATGCGCATAATGTATGCACATGACTGATGCACATCACTCGCCACCTGCTCGCGCTCGAAAACGTGCCACCAACCTTTCCGTCGATGCCGGCCTTCTGTCGCGGGCCAAAGCGCTGGGTTTGAACATCTCATCCGTTCTGGAAGAAAGTTTGCGGGCCACCATTCGCGCGGAAGAAGAGCGGCGCTGGCTGGCCGAGAACAAAGACGCGATTGAGGCGTTGAACAAAGAGACACGAGAACACGGCCTGTGGAGCGAACGCCTGCGCCGCTTTTGATGAGACAGTTCGACATTTTTCGGAATCCAGACGCCGCATCAGCACGGCGCAGACCGTATGTCGTCGTTTTGCAAAGCGATCTGCTCAGCGGTGTCGGCACCGTCGTTGTGGCGCCGCTCGCCTTGCCGGAACGCACAAATGCGGTTTCGCGCCTGACACCAATTGTCGATGTGGCTGGTAGTAGGCACGTCATGTTAATCCACGATTTGGCCGCCATAGAACGCAGAGTCTTGAAGAGAACTGTTGGGACTGCTGCTGCAATGCGCGACGAAATTCTGGCAGCCATCGATTTAGTATTTATTGGGTTTTAGGCCTACACCCGCCGCTTCTTGATCAATACGAAAACTCCTCGAACAGCTTCGTCACATCGCCCTTCCAGGGGCCGTGGAATCTTTCCAGCAAGTCTTCGGCGCGGGTTTTGTTGCCTTCGACGATTTGGAACAGTGGTTCGATGAAGCCTTCTTCGGTGCCGCCGATGGAGTCGTGCCGGGCGCGGGTGCGCAGGCCTGCTTTTGAGATCATCAGCATGTGGCGGGCGAGCGCCTGGACATTGGTGTTGCGGAAGGGGGTCTTGAGGCCGAGCTTGGGCACGGCCTCGCGCAGGGCGCTGCGTTCTTCGGCGGTCCAGTCTTTGACCATGTCCCAGGCGGCGTCGAGTGAGGCTTGGTCGTAGTAGATGCCGGTCCACAATGCGGGCAGTGCGCAGATGCGCCGCCATAGGCCGCCGTCGGCGCCGCGCATCTCAAGGAATTTCTTCAGGCGCACTTCGGGGAAGATGGTGGTCAGGTGATCGGCCCAGTCGGCGAGCGTGGGGTCGACTTTCTCGAATCCCTCAAGTTTGTGATCGAGAAAATCGCGGAAGGATTTTCCGGCGACGTCGTGGTATTTGCCGTCGCGATAGATGAAGTACATCGGAACGTCGAGCGCATAGTCGACGTAACGCTCGAAGCTCATCCCGTCGTCGAAGACCCAGGGCAGCATGCCGGAGCGGGCGTTGTCGACGTCGGTCCAGACATGGGCGCGGTAGGAGAGAAAGCCGTTGGGGCGGCCTTCGCGGAAGGGGGAGGCGGCGAAGATCGCGGTGGCAATGGGTTGCAGGGCCAAGCCAACGCGGAATTTTTTGACCATGTCGGCTTCGGACGAGAAGTCGAGATTTACCTGAATGGTGCAGGTGCGGAACATCATCTCGTGACCCAGGCCGCCGACGCGCGGCATGTAGCGGCGCATGATGCCATAGCGGCCTTTGGGCATGACCGGCACGTCTTCCAAGCGCACGGTGGGGTGATAGCCGAGGCCAATATAGCCCGCACCGATTTCGGTGGCGACTTCTTTGACCTGGTCGAGATGCAAATTGGTTTCGGCGCAGGTTTCGTGCAGGCTTTTCAGCGGCGCGCCGGAGAGTTCGAGCTGGCCGCCGGGCTCGAGGCTGATGGCGGCGCCGTCCTGTTTGAGGCCGATGATGTAGGGGCCTTCCATGATCGGCTCCCAGCCGAAGCGCTGTAAGCCTTCGAGCATAGCGCGCACGCCGGGTCGACCCTCATACGGCAAAGTCGCCAGGGTCTTGAGGTCGTAGCCGAATTTTTCGTGTTCGGTGCCGATGCGCCATTCGGATTGCGGCTTCGAGCCCTCAGCGAAGGAGGCGATCAGATCGGACTTGGATGTAATCAAACCACCGCCGGATTGCGGGACGGACATGGGTAGACCTCAATGTGATTTCTCCCCATGTAGGCGCGCCATGCCCATTTGCGCAAGGGGTCAGGGGTTAACCCCAGTCGCCGAGCGTCGATTGCCAGACGGCGATGGCGGCAAGAGCTGCCGTGTCGGCACGCATGATACGGGGACCAAGTGAGACCGGTGTCACGAAACTTTGAGCCCGTAGCATCTCGCGCTCAACCGGATCGAAGCCGCCTTCGGGGCCGGTGAGGATGGCCCAGGGAGACTTTGGCGCGCTGACGAGAGCGCCACGTGCGGGGCGTGCGTCGCGGCCTTCGTCGCAAAACATGAGTTGGCGGGTGGCGTCCCAGTCCCGGATCAGCTTTTCGAGCGCGATGGGTTCGTTGATGACAGGGACGCTTAGGCGTTCGGATTGCTCGGCGGCTTCGATGGCGTTGGCGCGCATGCGATCACTGTTCACACGCTCGACGATGGTGCGGCGGGTGATCACCGGCTGGAGGCGCGAGATGCCTAACTCGGTGGCTTTCTGCACGATATAGTCGAGCGGTGTTTTCTTGATCGGGGCGAGCAGCAGCCAGAGGTCTGGCACAGTGTCCTGCAGGCGCGTTTGACCGTCGATGCTGAGCGTTACGCCGCGCTTGGCAATGCCGGTGACGGTGGCACGCCATTCGCCGTCGTGGCCGTTGAACAGGCGCAATGTATCACCGGGTTTCGCACGCAGGACGTGGGCCAGGTAGTGCGATTGCGCTTCGGGAAGTGGCAGGGACATTGCCGCCTGCAGGGGCGTATCGAGGTAAAGCCTGGTCAGGCCGCCGGGGTGCGTGATGTCATTTGTGGTTTGCGGCATCGGTGGCTCTTGTCGCGCGAGGCGGTTGGACTTAACACATCGCTGCATGAGTGCAACCGAAGACGTGCGTCCTGCCGACGCCGAGCCTGCGAGCTGGGTTGATACACGAGCTCCTGCGGAACTGCGCCCCTATCTGCGTCTGGTGCGCGCCGACAGGCCTATCGGCATCTGGCTTTTGTTGTGGCCGTGCTGGTGGAGTTTGCTGTTGG
>JANOFD010000591.1:0-6756 GCA_031413455.1 Rhodobiaceae bacterium | reverse complement strand
GGGGCTACAGAAGTTGACGAAGCCGAAGACACGCCAAAAGCCGAAGCGATGAACGACGGCGAGGCGCGCGCATGGATGCGGCTCGTAGTGGTAAATGTGGCGACAGGTTAATGAAGCATTCGTAGTCTGGCGCCTATCGGCACCCCTCGACAAACTCAATTGCTGGCTCGCTCCCGACGCGATAATTGAGGACAACCTTTCCATCGGTCTCAAACAGCAGTCGAACCCTTCCGTTTTCATCAACGATTCGAATATAGTGGCCTTCGGGGCCAGTATAAAAGTGCGGACCAATCCTTGCGTGATCCCGATAAAGCGACAAAATACGTGCTTCTGTGTCGCCAATCCCGGCCCCCTTGTCAGTTTGCACTGTTGGGCCAGCCGTCTTGTCTTGAGGAGGGTGTATTTCGATCCGGACGATGATGCTTTTGGACGTCATGAATTGCACGCCTTGAAATCCAGAAAGCGGTGTGTAGTAAAGGCACTTATCACTGTCGGCATGGTCCTCTCTTTGCAGATGCACACCGAGCAATTTTTCGGCTACTTTTATGTTCGTTCCGATTCCAATTGGGCCAAGTCCGCCCTTGTTCACGGTCCAACCTGAGCCTTGCGCATGTGTAATGGTGGTGGCTGCCAATAGAGTAGCAATTACGAGTTGGCAGGGGATTCCAGCCGCCTTCATCCATGTTCTCCATCATTGGGAAAGTATGGCGATGGGTTATGGTGTCCATGTGCAACTCGGTGTTTGAAACGTTGGGGCACGATAACCTGTCGCTGCACTGTTTTGTTCATTCTGGAGACGATCTTGGCCACGGTGCAAAATCTCCATTCCAGTTTCCTCAGAATAGCATGAGCCGATATGATGCAAAAGGCCGGTCCGGTCACGGCCGGAAAGGGGGCGCGATGGCGACGGCTGCGACTACGACTCGTTTTCTGCATCTCGTTCGAGGTCTTCATACGTGTCGTTTTTGGTGGCAATCGTTTCGTCGATGAATGCCAGGATTGCCTGGCGAAAATCCTCAAACGGATAGCGGCGTTCGCCGTCGGGTGTCCGGAAAATCACGTGGCGCCGATTGTTGGCGCGATCACCCGAGATGATGGATTCGAACAGCACGTGCCAGACGTCGTCGTGAAATATCACACGCATCGAGTCATCGCTCAATTCATTGCCGATCGATACTTCAAGTCTGCCGCATTTTCTCATCGGTCCCGCCGCTCCGCTTGTTGTTTCCGAAAGAACTTTTCCATCGCCTTGCCCTTCACAAATGGAGTCAGGTACGAATTAATCCTCCGCCAACGAAACGAAATAGGATCGGGCACGATCTTCAATACCATCCAGCAACTCGAATGTGGTGACACTGATCCAAAATCTTACCTGACCACAATAGCATCACGGCGTGATGCTTCCTATTCTTTTGCTGTTGCCTCAATCTCGATACGGGTGACTTCGAATGTGGCGAGTTGAGTGCTGAGACCGATGGCGTCGGTGCAATGGTGTTTGGTACCTGCGAGGGCCAGCATGGGACGGAGTTGCAAATATTTGAGCCCTGCGGTGCGGCCTTTGGCTTTGGCGGTGGCGGACGCCTTTTTGAGTTCGCCATAAAAAGCAGCGCGCCACAAGCTGCACGGGCGTTGAGCGCGGGTGTAGCTGACCTGTCGCGACAAGAGAAGGTGATCGGTAGAGAGCGCGGCCCATTCCTGCTTGTATGGCTCACAGGCTGCGGGGAATGGCGACAACACTTCAACAATGCCTTGCAAATATCCCGCCGTCAGATCGGGGTGGTCGTTTTCGATGCGGCCATTGACTGACACTTTGAACCTTCCACGCAACAACGTCGACGCGGATTTGCACTCGCTGACGCTCAATGCTTCGCCGGGCTTGATAAAGGGCGGAAGTTTTTCCGGGGCGGCGGAGGGCGGGCAAATTTCGCGGGCGGCGCCGATGGCGCCCGCGACGATGAGATAGGTGTGCAAGCGGCCTTCGAAGTTCTGTTTCTCCAAAATGGCAATGCGAACGATGCGTGCCGAGTTAGCGCGGGCTTCGCATTGGCTGGAGATCGAACGTTCCGGATCGTAGCCGAGGAGCGTGACGGTTGCTTTGCGGAGGAATGGTTTCGCTTCTCCCGTCGCAGAGGCGTTGGAAGCGACGAGTAGAGCGAGCACAGATAACGCGATCAGCTTCATGACGGGGCCAGTTTCCGGAATTCAACGCCGGGGGTACCTCAGTGCGCCCAAGATCGTCAGCGGATTGGGGAGTGAGCCCGCCATTTTGAACACGGCGGACTTGACCTTTTCGATTTGCATGACGTCGGCGATGCGGCGGTCGAGGAATTTCCAGGTGTCTTGGGCGTCTTGGCTGTTGTCGGCAAACCAATGGAGCATTGTCGAGGTGTAGACGCCGGCGAGCAGGGCGCGCTTGGTGTAGAAATTGAAATCGGCCGAGGTGTCGCCAACAGCACGCCACGTCATGTCGCAGGTGCGATAAACACAGGTTGCGCCATCGAGCGCGTGTTGCGGCAATGCGAATACAGCGGCGCCGCGGCGGGCGGCTTCTTTATGGGCGGCGACGGCTTCGATGCGGGTGCGCACGGCGAAGGTGATGCGCTCGCGGACCTTCATCACTTTCAGATCGGCATCCATAATTTGCGCTTCAGCGCGGCGATCCGCTTCACTGGAGAAATACAGCAAGGCATCGGCTGGGCCACGCGGGAATGCCGCTTGAAGCCCGGCTTCGTCTGCACCGGCGCGATCGGCTGCCTCTTTCAGAGTCTTGCCGGTCCAACCGTCAAACGCGACATGAGGCAAAGCCTCGGCGAGAATTTTCTCGCGCAGGGTTTCGCTGTGGGTGGCTGAGGGCTTGTTATTCAGTCTTTTTGCTCGAGCCAATGTTTCGTCTCGCTCTCGAAAATGAGTTTGGTCATGTCGGTCATGCGGTGCGGGTAAAGTATACCATCAAGATGGTCACATTCGTGCTGAACAACGCGGGCGTGAAAGCCTTTGGCAATCCGTTCTATCAGGTTGCCGTCGAGGCCCAGGCCACTGTAACGAATATAGGCCGGGCGCTCGACCCAGCCGCGCAACCCAGGAACTGAGAGGCAACCTTCCCAGCCGCCTTCTTTGGCAGGAGACAAGACCTCAATGACGGGGTTGACCAGAACCGTCAGGGGCGTTGTGTGATCGAATGCTTCGTCTTGGCTTAGGCTGGGATCGCTCCGAGCTGCCGGGGCCTGGAAGATCACCAGGCGAATGGATTCGTGGACCTGGGGCGCGGCAAGGCCGGCACCATTGGCGTCGATCATCGTCTCGACCATGTCTTCGACCAAGCGGCGCAGTTCGGGGTCATGCAAATCGGTCACGGCCTCGGCGCGTTGACCGAGCACGGGGTGGCCCATTCGTGCGATTTTTCGGATCGTCATGCGCCTGATATGAGCCGCGCCGCCGCACCCTGCAAGGGTGGACAGTGCCGCATTGGTCTGGTAACTACCCGCCCTCTTGCAAGGGCAGGCCCCGTCGGGCTCGCCCTTTATTTCTTATGGTATTCGACCCGGAGGTTTCCTTGCAGATCGTCGTGCGTGACAACAATGTCGACCAGGCTTTGAAGGCGCTTAAAAAGAAAATGCAGCGCGAGGGTCTGTTCCGCGAGATGAAACTGCGCAATCACTTCGAAAAGCCATCCGAAAAGCGGGCCCGTGAAAAGGCTGAGGCGGTTCGCCGCGCGCGCAAACTGCATCGCAAGAAGTTGCAACGCGAAGGCTTGCTGCCCAAGACCCCCAAGGTTGTAAGGCCGGGCCGACCATAATCCAATTTGAGATTGCGTTCCCGGGGCTGCGGTTCGATCGAACGTGCAGCCCTTTTTGTTTTAGCCGCGCACAGGGGCGCGCCAAAGGTCGCGCAGGAAGCCGAAGAAGGTGGCTGGAGAGTCGGGTCTGAGCAGGTTGGCGCGGAAAACCCTGGCGACGAGGCGAATGAGCCACCATAGCGTCAAAAGGCTGACCACAAGCGCTCCCAAGACGTCGATGCCTTCAGGCGAGCTGAGCGAGCGCACCATCATCGTGAAAGGTGAGAAGAACGGCACGTAAGAGGCAAAGCGCGCGAACAGGCTGTCGGGCGCATAGGCGACGGCTAGCGGCAACATGCAGATGGGCATCGTTATAAGCGTTGCCGGCGCCACAACGGCTTGCGCGTCGCTGATGGAGTTGGCGGCACTTCCTGCAGCCAAAAAGAACGCGCCGACAGTGAGATATGACAGAGCGAAAAATACCGTTAGCTGGAACACTTGACCGACACCGGAAATATTTTTGCTCAACTCGCTGACGATCACTTTTGCCGCCGGGAAAAATATGTCCACGGTGCCCAGTACGGTGGTGACCCAAACGGCGACCAGAAACAGCGCGAGCAAGAGCCCGGTGAACAATTTTCCAGCCATGAGGGTTTCTGCACGCACGCACGAGAGCAGCAATTCGGCGACGCGGTTGCTCTTTTCCTCGACCAGCGCCATCACCACCATATTCGCGGTCATGAACAAGGCAAAGAACAGCATGAAGTAAACAATGTTGGCGCCGAGGACGCGAATCTGACGCAGCCCGGTGACGGCACCCAGATTTTCGGGATCTGGATCGATCGATTGCATTTCGCGCGCCGTGCCGAGAAGCTCGGTTATGGACTGCGGCGTGAGCGAGAGAGCCTCGCCGCTTTTGCGCTTGAGTTCCTTATCGAGTGCGGCCCGCAGCAAGTCACGCAAGAATGGCCGGGTGAGATCGTCGGACAGATAGGTGGCGCGCTCGGTGCCTTCGTAGAACTCTTTGGGGACAATCAGAATGGCCCACAGGTGAACCGGTCCGAACGGGCCACGGACGAGCTGTTTGGCCGACAAATAAGGTTGTGCGGCCTTGATGAGATCATCGCTGGCCAGAATTTCTTCGGGCAAGTCGATGCGAAAGAACCGCGTCGGTGGCTCGATGAACCGCGGCGCTCCAGGCTTGAGATAAGGGCGCAGGGCAATGAAAGTTGAGATGGCTCCGCCCTGCGCGCTCAACTCGTCTATGGCGCGAGGACTGTCGGGGTCGCCTTCAAGCAGGAACCTGGCGAGTTTGGGATTGCCCTGGCGCAATCGCTCCTTGTCGGCATGTTCATCTGCATAACTTGTCAGTGCCAGAAGGGCGCGTGCCGAACGGTCGTTTTCCAAGGCAGCATCGACCACAGGCAAAATTGCGCCTGTCTTGTCGATCACAGCAAAATGGCGAATGGGCGATCCGAGCAACGCCAGTTGGGATTGCGAAGCGTTCGGGACCCAACCGACCAGCAACAGGTAGAACATCGGCAAAAAGACCCCGAGCAAGAATGGGCGCGAGGTCGCGTGCTGAACAAAGCCATGCCAGGCGATAAGCCACACGCGTCTCATGGCTCAAGCCCTTCCACGTTGCCACCGGCGAGGAAGACAAATATCTCGTGCAACGGCGGTGCCGAAGTATCAAAGCGCGTCAGCTTAACCCCGTGCTCGAAGCAGGCAGCCAAAACGGACTGCGGGTCTGTGCCCACTGACAGGAAAATTTCCCAATGCGGGGTGCCGGGATGGGGTGGAACGACTTTTGTCACACCGTTCAAGCCTTCGAGAAAACTTAAATCGCTTTGCGATTCGAGTTTGACGGTGCGAGGGACGACAGCGCGGGCCTCAGCGAGTGTGCCGTCGAAGGCTTTTGCGCCTTTGACCAGAATGACAAAGCGGTCGCACAACCGTTCGGCGTGACTCATGGTGTGGGTTGAAAACAATATCGTTTTCCCACTCGCGGCCAATCTGCGGATAGCGGCTTCCAGCTCATTCTGGTTGATAGGATCAAGACCTGAAAATGGCTCGTCCAGGATCACAAGTTCGGGTTCATGAGCGATGGCGGTGGCAAGTTGGATCTTTTGAGCCATACCCTTGGACAGCGCTTCGATGCGGCGGTCTTTGACGTGAGACAGCCCAAATTCGGCAAGTAGTTCGTTTGCCCGGCGGCGGGCGCGTCTGCCCCATAGTCCCTTGAGTTTGGCGAAATAGACGATGGTATCGAACGCGGTCATGCGCTTGTAGAGGCCGCGCTCCTCGGGCAAATAGCCGATCCGGCTCTGAACAGACCTGCCAGGCTGCTTGCCAAAGATCGAAATGCGGCCTTCACTCGGAGGGGAAATTCCCAGGATCATGCGCAAGGTCGACGTCTTACCGGCACCATTTGGGCCCAGGAGGCCTACAATCTGACCTTTTGGCGCCGAAAAGCTGACGCGATCAACGGCGAGGAAATCGCCGTAGCGCTTTGAGACACCTTCAAGTTCAAGAACTGCGTTGCCCATTCACTCACTACCCCGCAGCCACAGAACCACGCCGGACAGGGCGAGAGCAACACCTCAAAAAATCGAGGCTGGGACTTGGCGGGTTTATGGTTAGTGGGGAAACGTGGCGGCGCTGCGGTGGCCCACGACAATTTTCCAGCCATCGCCTCGATCGGCTAAGGCCAACGTCATTATACCTTCCGATTTGAGCGAAGCTTGACCGTTGGCAGCAACGGTTTGCGTGAACTTGAAGGTCGCGAGTGCCGATTCGTCGCTCAACATCGAGACTTTTACTTCATAGGCCTCAAAATGTGATTCCGGGAACCCGCCGAAGAAATTGGTGAGGCCGGTTATGGCGGCCGTGCGCGTCTCGTACTCTACGCGTCCATTTACGATCCACTGAAAATCCTGTTCGTCCGAGTAGAGGTCACCCGCGCCCTCTGCGTCATGAGC
>JANOFD010000590.1:0-1080 GCA_031413455.1 Rhodobiaceae bacterium | reverse complement strand
CGTTCAGACCGGCGACGGCGTGAAGGAACCGCAAAACCGTCGCGCTACCATCGACCTCAACTAGCCTTTCTGCACAACACCCAAGCGTGGTGACCGGGGCGGCCTTGACAGGCCGCCCTTTTCATTTGCCCGCGGCCGTTGCAGCTTTGCCATCGCTCTCATTTTTTCCGTACGCGGATGAATTCCTCCGCCGCCGTTTACCCGCCCTTAAGCCTAACAGGGTGAAAACAAAAATGAATATGCGATTGGAGCGGAACAATGACGTTGAAATCAACACTACTCGCCGGCGCCGCAATGCTGGCTCTAAGCGCAACCGCAAATGCCACCGGACTGCGCGGCACTTATGTCTCCTTTGAGGTCGGCGCCAGCTGGGTTGACGGTGAGCGCTTTTTCCAGGATTCACTCTTTACGACCAGCACACCAGGGTTCCTCTACGACGAATATCGCGCGGAATTTGACACTGGCTGGGCGGTGATGGGAAGCGCCGGTTACGCCTTCGGCAATCACTTTCGCACCGAACTCGAAGTTGGATACCGCCGAAATAAGTTTGAGCAACTCTTCGATTCCAGCAGCGGCCCGATCTCATCTGAAGGCGAGTTGAGCGAGTTCTCGCTAATGGCCAACCTTCTTTATGACATCCATCTCGGCAAACGTCTGTCTCTCTCCGTGGGCGCGGGCGCCGGTGCCGATCTGGCGCACCTGGAAGTCGGCGCCATCGGCTTTGATGACGAAGACTGGAGATTTGCCTATCAAGGCTTGGTAGGACTGAACTACGCTATCGGCGAACGCACGCAGTTGTTCTTGAACTACCGCTATCTTCACGTCGAAGCCCCTGAATACATCACAGATGTGGACGCCCTTCCGCTAGAAACGCAGCGATTAATTTTCTTGGACGATCTTACAAAGCAAACCGTCACCCTCGGTCTGCGTTTTGCGCTGTCCGGCGCAGAGTCCCCACCGCCGCCACCGCCTCCCCCACCTCCGCCGCCGCCCCCTCCTCCGCCGCCGCAGCCCAAGCAGTTCAAGCAAAACCAAAACATGTTTTTGTTTTTATTTATGGTGGTTTTTGGCATTTTGGTG
>JANOFD010000589.1:0-1502 GCA_031413455.1 Rhodobiaceae bacterium | reverse complement strand
CCAGCGAACGGCGTGACAGCTTGCCGTAGTCGGGATCCGACGACACATCAAACAGCACATGGCCTTCGGCCTGGTAGGCGTGGTTGTTGGCCACGAGTTCGCCGATCATCGTGATGATCTCGGGCATCGTGTCGGTGACACGCGGCTCCAGCGTCGGCGCCAGATTTCCCAGCGCCAGTGCGTCCTCCTGATAAACTTTCGCCGTGCCTTCCGTCAGTTCTCGAATGGAAACCCCGCGCTCCGCCGCACGCGCAATGATCTTGTCCTCGACATCGGTAATGTTGCGCACATAAGTCACATGCGCCTCGCCATAAATGTGCCGCAGCAGCCTGAACAGCACATCGAACACAATCACCGGCCGCGCATTGCCGATATGTGCAAAGTCATAGACCGTCGGTCCGCAAACATACATGCGCACGTTTTTCGGGTTGATCGGCGTGAAGAGTTGCTTCTCGCGTGCGGCGGTATTGTAGATCGTCAAACTCATCGTCAAACCCTCAAGCATTCTATCCGGTTGGCCGGTGCTTGGATTCAGGTCTCAGATGAGAAAGGAATCAGTCGCGCGGCCGCCAGGGTTGGTTTAGCCGCAAATGCAAATGAAGAGGATCGCAGTCACCTTCTCAGGTGTTGCGACGGTCATGCCAGAACTGAATGTCCCTGATAGCACGATAACCAATCCTCTACGCTGCCTGCCCGGAAAGCCGCTTGGCCGCCCGTTCAGGCCCGATCAGTGGTAGCAGCTTCTTCATTTCAGGTCCATGGGGCTGCCCCGTCAAAGCTAAGCGCAGCGGCATGAACAAAGCCTTACCCTTGGCCCCCGTTTTGGCGGTAATCGCGGCCGTCCATTCGCTCCAGGTCGTCTCGCTGAACGGCCCGTTAGGCAAAAGACCACGCGCCTGCTCTGCAAACTCCGCGTTCTCTATGACCGGTTCAAGCGGCCCTTCCACCACGCGCCACCATCCCTGTGCCTCACTCAGCAACTGAATATTGTCCCGCACCGCCTCCCAAAAGGACGCGCCGCCGCCAACCCCAAGCCGCGAAAGTTCGCCGGCGACTGCAGCAAAAGTCATCCCATGCAAGAGCTTGTGATTGAGCGCTTTCAATTCGTTGGCATCAAAATGCGCCGGTGCCCGCGAAAACTTCGCAAGGTCAAAATCAGAAACAAGCTCATCCAACGACGGCCGCGCAACAACAGGATCAGACGTCCCAAGCTTGGCCAGCAAACTGTTGATCGCTTGAGGTTCGATACCCTCATTGCGGAAATCTTCGATGGCAAGCGACCCGATGCGCTTCGACAGTGCCTCACCGCCCGCGCCGATCAGCATCGAGAAATGCGCAAACACCGGCACCGGCGCACCAAGTGTTTCAAAAATCTCAACCTGCACGCCCGTATTCGTCACATGATCTTCGCCGCGAATGACATGCGTGATCTTGAAATCGATGTCGTCCACAACGCTTGGTAACGTGTAAAGAAACCGCCCATCCTCGCGGATCAACACCGG
>JANOFD010000588.1:0-2245 GCA_031413455.1 Rhodobiaceae bacterium | reverse complement strand
TGTTGCGTCCAACCAGGCCCACCGCTACCGGAATGTGCATCGGCACCTTTTCGCTTTGGCCCGGCGTTGCCGCCAGCACCTGCTCCAGGATCAGCTCATAGGTTTTCGTCGCCGCATCATAGTGTCCCTGCGCTTTGACCTGCGGCGTGCCGGCCTGGGAATACCAAAGCTTGAATTGGCCCAGGTCGGCACCGTTCGCATCTTCCATCGCCTTGACAAAGTCATCGCAGGTCGAAGCCGTGCCGTCGTGCCGGGCAAAATAGAGATCGGAGCCTTTGCGAAAACCCTCAGCCCCCAGGATCGTTCGCATCATGCGGCACAGCTCGGCGCCCTTTTCATAAACCGTTGCCGTATAGAAATTGTCGATCGTCAGATACTGATCGGGCCGCACAGGGTGGGCGAGGGGGCCTGCATCTTCCTGGAACTGCCGCATCCGCAAAGCGCGCACATCGCCAATGCGCTCCACCGCCGCCGAACGCATATCAGCCGAAAACGACTGATCGCGGAAAACGGTAAAGCCTTCCTTCAGCGACAACTGAAACCAGTCGCGGCAAGTGACGCGGTTGCCAGACCAATTGTGAAAATACTCGTGGCCCACGACCGCTTCGATCAGATCATAGTCGGTGTCGGTCGCCGTATCCGGGCGCGCCAGAATGAGCTTGTCGTTGAAGATATTCAGGCCCTTGTTTTCCATCGCGCCGAAATTGAACGCGCCGACGGCCACAATGTTGAACAGGTCGAGATCGTATTCACGGCCATACGCATCCTCGTCCCACTTCATCGAGCGCTTCAACGCGCCCATCGCGAAATCGACTTTGTCCTCGTTGCCATGAGTGACGTAGATGCCAAGCGTCACCCGCCGCCCCGACATGGTGACGAAGTGATCGCCCACATGGGCCAGATCGCCACCCACAAGCGCAAACAGATACGCGGGCTTGGGGAACGGATCATCCCACTCCGTCATGTGCCGCCCGCCCGGCAAAGACGCCGAGCCGCAGGCATTGCCGTTCGACAGCAAAACCGGAAACTGCGCCCGGTCACCGATCAGCCGCACCCGGTACGACGACATGTTGTCGGGCCGGTCGAGCGAATAAGTAATGCGCCGAAACCCTTCTGCCTCGCACTGCGTGCAGAACATGCCATCCGACATATAGAGTCCCGACAAAGCCGTGTTGGCTTTCGGATTGATCTCAACCGCCGTGTCGAGGCAAAACCGGGTAGCTGGCGGGTTTGTGATTGTCAGCGTCTGCGCGGTCACTTCATAGGCACTCGCGGGCAACGTCTGCCCGTCAAGCTTGACGCTGAGCAGCTTCAGTCCCTGGCCATCAAGCACAAGCGCACCGCCCCCCTCGCCCTGCCGCTCAACATGCAGCGTCGCGAACACCTTCGTCGCCGTCTCATCCAGATGAAACTCCAGCTCCGTCCGCGCCACGCGGTAGGGCGAAGGCGTGTAATCTTTCCGCTGAATGGCAACAGGGTGTTCAGTTTTCATCGAGGCGAGCCTTTAAGGAATGGAACCATTGGCCCGGGTTCTAGGCGAAGTCCAACCGAAAGGCGAGGGCGCTTCTCACCGATGATAGGACTCCCCCAACTCTCTCACGCCCCCTACAGTGCACGTGTGGCAAGGGCAACCACGCGCGGGATTGCCTTCTCGCCTTGCTCGTAATAGGCCACCATGCGCCGGCTAAGCCCCAATGCGGAGGCAGCTGTATCCAAAGTATAGGCCTTGCGTTCGCGCCAATGTTTGAACGCATCAGCGGACATTGTGGTACCCGCTTGTTCCTGTGCCAGCCGCCACAACGTATCGGCCGCCATGTCGATCCTACCTGGCCAAACAATGTCGGTTCCATGCTCGCCAACACGCACATCACCAAACAACTTGCGCGACCGGCGCAGTGGCACGTAAACGCGAAATGTTTCGACCAATCCCGACACATCAACGTGGCTCTCACGTCCCGTGTGCCACGTGACACGCAAACTCAGCGGCTTCTTGTCCACGGAAACAGCGGCGATGCGCGGCAGTGTTTTTCTAGGCATTGTCATCCTCGCTCGTTGAGTTCGGTCCACTTAAGAGCCAGCATATCCTGATGCGCCCGCGCCCAAGCCAACACCTTTGCAATCTGTGTTGGGCGAGCGTCGCCGGCAAGCACCGTCAAATCAGAAATCCGCACCAGCACCTGAAAATCGGGCGCGACAATGTGAAAGTGCGGCGGCCGATGATCGTCGGCATACATGCGCACACTCA
>JANOFD010000587.1:0-1343 GCA_031413455.1 Rhodobiaceae bacterium | reverse complement strand
GATGAAGTGCTCCTTTTTGGATTCGCTTCGTCCCGTTTCCATCTGTAAAAACGGTGACATAGTAATATGACCAAAGCCATTCGGATCGAGAAAACCGGCGGACCAGAAGTGCTGCTGTGGCAAGACGTTCAGCTGGCGCCGCCACAAGCCGGTGAGGTGCGGGTGCGCCACACGGCGGTAGGCGTCAATTTCATCGACATCTATCACCGGAGCGGACTCTACAAATTGCCCCTGCCCGCCGGCCTTGGCCTGGAAGCGGCAGGAGTGGTGGAAGGAGTTGGGGCTGGTGTTACGCGGTTTCGCGAAGGTGACCGCATCGCCTATGCGTCGGGTCCGATTGGCGCCTATAGCGAGGCGGCGAATGTCGTTGCCGATCGCGCAGTGAAAATTCCCGAAGGGGTCAGCGATGACATCGCGGCGGCAATCCTGCTCAAGGGGTTGACGGCTCACTATCTGCTGCGACGGACGTATAAGGTGAAACAGGGCGACACGATCCTGTTTCACGCGGCGGCCGGCGGCGTTGGGATGATCGCGGTTCAATGGGCCAAGTCGCTGGGTGCTACGGTGATCGGCACGGTTGGGAACGACAAGAAAGTGGCACTGGCCGAGCGGCTTGGCTGTGCCCATGTGATCGTCACGTCGCGTGAAAATGTGGCGAACCGGGTGCGCGAGATTACTGGCGGCAAGGGCGTTCCGGTTGCCTATGACTCGATCGGGCGCGATACGTTTATGGCGACGATCGACTCGATTGCGCCGCTGGGTCTGTTCGTGAGTTTCGGCAATGCCAGTGGGCCGGTGCCGCCGTTCGATGCGTCGATCCTGGCGCAGAAGGGGTCGCTGTTTTTCACGCGGCCAACGCTTGCGAATTACGTGACGACGCCGGAAGAGCTTGACATCGCGGCGGGCGAGTTGTTCGACCTGGTCGCGCGCGGTGTCGTGCGCAAGAACGAGCCCAAGCGCTTTACGTTGTCGCAAGCGGCGGAGGCGCACCGGGCGCTGGAGAGCCGGCAGACGACGGGGTCGCTGGTGCTGATACCGGACGGGGTGTAAGTTTTACTCTGCTGCCATCGCGTCCTTGCGCAGGTACATCGAGTTTTTTGGACGCGTGAAGACGCGGGCGACCATGGGTACGAACGCCTCGAGCGGCATCGATTTGAATTCGGGGTCGAACGAGTTTTGATCGTAGAGGTGACAAAACTGAGCGGTCGTTTCAAAGTGCGGATGGCCGCGATATTGGTCGCGCATGTTGCGGTCGAGGCCCAGATGCTGGAAGAAATAATAGCCCTGGAAGATGCCGTGCTTTTCGACGATCCAGTGGTTACGTTCCGAGACGTAGGGTTTTA
>JANOFD010000586.1:0-3255 GCA_031413455.1 Rhodobiaceae bacterium | reverse complement strand
GCCCTTGATTGCCAAATGCCTGTCGATGACGCGGGGCAACCAAATCAAAGCCGCTGAAATCTTAGGGCTGAATCGAAATACTTTGAGGGCGAAGATTCGGAGCCTTGACATTCCTGTCCATCGCGGGTGAAGTGATGTAATAGAGCAACGGAAGTCGGCAACACTGTCATTCTCCGGGTACATTGACACCCGAAAGTCACCCGTGTGTTGCAGATAATCTGCGTTGCAAAGACACCACAGGAAATGGTCCGGGCACGGAAAATGACGGTTTCGGCCAAACCAGAACCACAGCAAGACTGGCTGCAGCGAAACCTGTTCAAGGTCGTGCGCACCTCTTGGCTGACTTATGCGCTGCTTGCAGCGTCGTTAGTTACGACCGTCGCAACTTATTTGATCTTGACCGGATCGACTGCAATCGAGCCGACGCCAACTGTTCGCTACTATCTGACAATCCTTCTCGCATTGTTTCTGCTGGCGCTTGCCTCTCTCGTGATCGGACGCTTCGTGCAAATCTGGCACGCGCGACGGTCGGGAGCAGCAGGCGCGCGGCTGCACGGGCGCCTGGTAACAATTTTCAGTTTGATCGCGGTCATACCGGTGGTGCTGACGGCGGGCGCGGCCGCCATCACGATCAACCTTGCGATGGAAGCCTGGTTCAGTGGCGGCGTACGTTCGGTCGTTGATAATTCGCTGGCAGTAACCAATGCCTATTTCGAAGAGCACACCGACAAGCTGCGCAGCGACGCGTTGAACGCGTCCTCCGCGATCGACTCGCTAAGCCCCCTTCAAATTATCGATCCAATTGCATTTGGCCGCATTCTCGAAAACATCGCTAACCGTTTGAGTGCTGACGTCCTGGTGGTGGAAGCAGCCAGGGATGGCTCTGATTCCGGCAGGACCGAGCTTGGTAAAGCCAAGACCAGGTTCACGGAACTGGCTCAGCCTAGTAGCGATGAGATGTCCCAAGCGGCCGGCGCACCGGTATTGACCACCGATTATGATGAAGGGCAGATCAGAGCTGTCGCCAAGTTGTCCACCGTGATCAAAAAGGACGCGGATATTTTCCTGGTGCTCGTTCGCAACGTTAATCCCCAAATTCTGGAATATCAGCGCAGTACAGGTGAAGTTGTTAAAAACTACAATCGCCTTGAGAAAGACCGCGATAGCGTCCAGCTGACTTTTATTCTCATGTACGGCATCGTTGCCCTGGTCGTATTGTTTACCGCCGCGTGGATCGGGTTGGGTACGGCCAACCGCATTGTCATGCCGATCGGCCGGTTGATCGGTGCTTCGGAGCGTGTGTCGGAAGGCGACCTGAGTGCCCGCGTGACGCTTGCCGACGACGATGACGAACTGGCATCTCTGGGCCGCGCCTTTAACCGCATGACGGGCCAGCTGCAAAGCCAACGCAACGAACTGGTTGAATCCAACCGCCAGGCCGATCAGCGCCGCCGCTTTACCGAGGCTGTGTTGTCTGGGGTGTCCGCAGGGGTCGTGGGACTGAATGGGCATGGGCACGCCGATATCGTCAATCGTTCGGCGCTCAATCTTCTCAGCCTCACGCGGGAAGACATGTTAGGGCGGGATTTGGCCGCCTCCGTTCCTGAAGTAAATGACGTTGTCGTACAGGCGATGGCGAGTGCCGATGGCCGCGCTCAAGCTCACATCGATATCTCGCGCAACGGTAATACGCGTAATTTGAGCGTCACTGTCACACGCGAGCGCGCCAGTGAAGATGAAAGCGGCTATGTGGTCACATTCGACGACATCACCGATCTTATTTCAGCTCAGCGAACTTCCGCCTGGGCCGATGTGGCGCGGCGTATTGCGCACGAGATCAAAAACCCGCTGACGCCCATCCAGCTTTCGGCCGAACGGTTGCGACGCAAGTACAAAAAAGAAATCACAACCGACCCCGAGATTTTCGAGCAATGCACGCAAACGATTATCCGCCAGGTCGGCGACATTGGCCGGATGGTCGATGAATTCTCGTCATTTGCCCGTATGCCGCAGCCTGTGATGAAAGACGAGGATATCTGCGAGTATATCAAGCACGCCGTTTTCCTGCAGCGTGTCGCGAACCCTCAAATTACCTTTGCCTTGCTCGCGCCCGAAGTGCCGGTGCCTGTTGAGTGCGACGGGCGCCTGGTCAGTCAAGCGCTGACGAATGTGTTGAAGAACGCGGGCGAGGCCGTGCGGGCGCGTTTTGGGATCGAGGGCGAAGAGGATCAACTGGCGGATGGTGGACGTATTGAAATCCGCGTGGTTCAACACGCAAATCGTGTCGCTGTCGATGTCATCGACAATGGCGTCGGCCTGCCAACCGAGGATCGCAACCGCCTGACCGAACCGTACGTCACCAAACGTGCGAAAGGTACGGGTCTGGGCTTGGCGATCGTCAAGAAGATCATGGAAGACCACAAGGGGACGCTCACACTTGAGGACGCCCCAAGGACCGATGAAACAAGCGCGCTGCGTGAGAGCGGCGCGCTTGTTCGAATGACTTTCCCCCGCCTTTTGGGCGCAATGAAACTTGCAGGTGAATAGGAAATGAGCAAACCAAGCAATTTGCAGACTCTTGATGTTCTCATTGTTGATGACGAAGCCGACATTCGAGATCTTGTTGCCGGAATTCTTTCGGACGAAGGCTATAGTACACGCACAGCCGGCGACAGCGACGGTGCTTTGCGCGAGATTCGGGCGCGAAGGCCCGCTCTTGTCATTCTCGATATCTGGCTGCAGGGCAGCCGGCTGGACGGGCTGCAAGTGCTGGACGAAATCAAGAAAGAGCATCCCGACTTGCCGGTGCTGGTCATCAGCGGCCACGGCAACATCGAGACCGCCGTCACCGCCATCAAGAAGGGCGCCTACGACTTCGTCGAAAAGCCCTTCAAAGCAGACCGCATGTTGCTGACGGTCGAACGCGCCCTGGAGGCGCAACGTCTTCGGCGAGAAAACGAATCCCTGAAAGAGCGTTTGTGGGATGATTTTGATCTGGTGGGTCAAAGCCACGCCATCAGTCAGTTACGTCAGAACATCGAAAAGATTTCGCCGACCAACAGCCGCGTTCTTATTATCGGCGCGCCGGGAACGGGTAAGGAAATTGTCGCGCGGCTGTTACATGCCAAGTCGCGCCGCCTGCGCAATCCCTTCATCGCTATCAATTGTGCCAGCATCGCGCCTGAGCGCATGTAAATTGAACTTTTCGGTGTTGAAGGTGCGACCGACGGCGGGCGCAAGGTGGGTTTGTTCGAG
>JANOFD010000585.1:0-8943 GCA_031413455.1 Rhodobiaceae bacterium | reverse complement strand
AGAAACTGATTGCCCAACCCCTCGCCCTTCGAAGCCCCGCGAACCAGTCCTGCGATATCGACAAACGTCAGCCGTGTCGGGATGATTTGCGCCGACTTTCCGATCCGCGCCAAAATATCGAGCCGCGGGTCCGGCACGGCGACTTCACCAACATTGGGTTCGATCGTGCAGAACGGATAATTTGCCGCCTGCGCCGCAGCCGTCTGCGTCAGCGCATTGAACAAAGTCGACTTTCCGACATTAGGCAAACCAACGATGCCACATTTGAAACCCATGAAATCTATTCCTCTGTCTTTCCGAGTGGCGCGCTGTCTTTGGGTTTAGGTTTTGGCGCTTTTTGCGGCACCGTCAATACCGTCACCCGATTCATGAAACCGCCGTCGTCTCCATCCGCAAGATAGGGCGCGGCATCCGCAACCGCATTGAGCAACGGCTCAAGCCATGTGCGTTCGCTCTTTGTAAAATTCCCAAGCACGTGACCCGTCACACGTTCTTTCTCGCCAGGATGTCCAATCCCAAGCCGGACCCGCCAGAACTCATTGCCAACATGACTTGAGATCGAACGCAAACCGTTGTGGCCCGCATTGCCCCCATCGCGTTTAACGCGAACCTTTCCTGCCGCCAAATCCAGTTCGTCATAAATGACGAAAATCCGGTCAAGCGGCACTTTGTGAAAAGCCGCCGCTTCCTGCACGGCCATGCCGCTGTCATTCATGAACGTCATGGGCTTGAGAATGAGAGTCTTCACGGCGCCCGATTTTCCCTTGAGCACGCCTTCACGAACATGACCGCGAAACCGAAGGCGTGCGGGTGCGAAGCCATGCGCGCCGGCAACCGCATCAACCGCCATAAACCCGATATTGTGGCGATGATTTTGATAGGTCTCGCCCGGATTGCCGAGACCAACGAGCAACAACATGTTCAGACCTAAATCCAAATCCTCTCAAACGCGCAAACGGCCGCCAGTTGATGTTGGCGGCCGCCGCAAGCGTGGGAAGCAAGTGCTTACTTCTTGTCGCCCTTGGCAGGAGCCTTGGCAGGCGCCTTGGCCGGAGCTGCCTTTGCCGGAGCGCCTTTCGCACCAGCAGCCGGCGCCTTGCCGCCAGCCGCCGCCGCAGGAGCCGCACCACCAGCCGCCGGTGCCGCACCTGCTGCAGGCGCCTCACCTTCTGCCGCTGTCGTTGGTTTGACTTCCACATCGGCAAATGCCGACGGTGCCGCAACCGTCGCGATCGTAAAGTCGCGATTGCGAATAACGGGAATAAGACCCTCGGTCAGCTTGATGGCCGAAATATGCAAACTGTCCCCGATGTCCATGCCCGTCAAATCGGCTTCGATGAACTGAGGAATGTGTTCCGACATGCACGAAAATTCAATCTCGTGGCGCACGATGTTCAACACACCGCCGCGCTTCAACCCCGGCGAGTCAACGTGATTGTTGAAATGTACGGGAATGAACAAACGGATGCGCGCACCGGCGATCAATTTCTGAAAGTCCGCGTGGATCGGCCGCTCGGTCACGGGATCGATCTGCACTTCGCGCGGAATAACGCGCATCTTCTCGCCTTCGAGATCGAGCGTGAACAGCGTCGAGGTAAAGCGTCCCGTTTGATAAGGCTTCTCGATGTCGCGATAAGAAATGCGGATCGGGCGCGAAGCGCCGCCGCCTTCACCGTAGAGAACGCCCGGAATATCGCCTTCGCGGCGCACCGCGCGCGCGGACCCTGTCCCCGTGCCTTGACGTGACTTGGCTGGAATTGTGATGGTTTGAGTGGCGGTTTTCGTCATTGTCGTGAACCCTTTCAGAGGCGCCAAGGCCTCTTATCTTGTTCAATCCGGTGATCGGAAAGAGGCGCCGGATTTATACGAACTGGGTTCGGAAGGCAAATCGGCCGGATCGTCAGTCAAAAAGGCTGGAAACCGACCGTTCTTCGGCAATGCGCCGGATCGCTTCGCCCAAAAGGGGCGCGGTCGGAATGATCCTGATGTTGGTGCAGTTCCGCACAGCGTTTGTCGGCGCAATCGAGTCCGTGATCACAAGCTCCTTGAGCGCCGATCCTTTGACCCGCGCGACCGCCCCCCCAGACAACACCCCATGCGTGATGTAACCAAAGGTGGCCTTCGCACCCTTGTTCATCAAAGCTTCAGCGGCATTGCACAAGGTTCCCGCAGAATCGACGATGTCGTCGATCATGATGCAGGTGCGTCCATTCACATCGCCGATGATGTTCATGACTTCAGAATCGCCCGCGCGCTCGCGCCGCTTGTCCACGATTGCAAGATCGGCATCGAGCCGCCGCGCCAAGGCGCGCGCACGCACCACACCCCCTACGTCAGGTGAAACCACCATCAACCGCTCGCCGTCGAATTCTTTCTTGATATCCGCCTCAAACACGGGCGCAGCAATGAGATTATCGGTCGGAATGTCGAAAAACCCCTGGATCTGACCCGCGTGCAGATCAAGCGTCAGCACGCGCCCAGCGCCGGCTTGAGTGATGATGTTGGCGACAAGTTTTGCCGAAATTGGCGTTCGTGGGCCGGGCTTACGATCCTGACGCGCATAACCGAAATAGGGGATAACAGCGGTGATCCGCTTGGCTGATGACCGGCGCAGCGCATCGATACAAATCAACAGCTCCATCAAATGGTCATTGGCGGGATAGGACGTTGATTGAATGACGAACACGTCTTCGCCGCGCACGTTTTCCTGGATCTCGACAAAAACTTCCATATCCGCAAACCGGCGCACCACAGCCTTCGTCAGCGGCACTTTCAGATATTCGCCGATTTCATTGGCGAGCGGATGATTACTGTTACCGGCAAGAAGTTTCATGTCGCGCGATATCCTTCAGGTCGCGGCGGCTTGTACCAACGCCTCCCTCGCCTTGCAATGCGGCTTAGCCTGTCTTGCCGCGCGTAACCTGTTGAATAATCTTCTGAAAGCCCGCCGCCGCCGCTTCACCGGCAAATCCCGCGATTTCGCGCCAAGGCTTGCTCAGCCTGCCGCTCGGAACCGGGTTCTCCTGCGTCAGTATTCCAACCTCTTTGCCAGCTTTGTCGAGCAGGCGCCATCGCAGCACGACGATGTCCTCCGAGGCCGATTTGACTTGAACCGAGACCGCGCATTCGACACGCCACGCCGCATTCGCTTGAACACTGGCAACACGCATCCCCTGCAGAGGCAACGCACTTTGAAGAGCTTGGGCGAGCGCCGTATTTCCATCACCAGGCGCGCCCTTGATGGCGCCTATCCACACGATGGGTTTGGCAGCCATCACTTTCGCGGGTTCGCTTGAAACTGGCTGTGAATGGGTCAGCGTGCCGATCTTGTCCGCTATCTGTTCAGCAAGAACGGACAATCTCGGCTCTACTGTTGCGCCATCCTCTCCTTTAAAAATGGTGGAGAATTGACCCTTGGGCACACGGTCTGGATCAAACAGGCGCCAAACAACAATGCGCCGCCCGCTATCGCCTGCTTCACTGGGCATCACGTTGGCTGCTCGCCCTTTCAGCACCCAGGCCCGCATGCGGGTTTCAGACAGAGCCGGAATATCGCGCGCCTGAAGTACCCCGATGACCCGGTCTCGCAAAGCCGCAGCGAACTTACCATTGAGCCCTTTTGGCGTCTCAATGATGATCGTTACAATATCAAACGACGGACTGAGCATCGCCTCATTTCTGGCAAAACCCTCAAACGGCCGCTCAATCGCAAACGGATCTTCAAGTCCCAAAGGTTCCGTAACCGCGGCACAACCAGCGAGGATCAACAACGACGCCAGCGATAAAACGGCTTGGTATGATTTCATCGCGGCACCAACATGATCGCAGACAGGTTGCGCCCATAGCCTGCCTCGCCCCGGTGCGTCGACCGGCGAAAGGAAAAATAATCCCTTTCGTTGGCATAAGTGCACAGCCCCATTTGATCCACGTCCAAGACTCCTGAAGCTGTCAACTGGTTCGTAACATACCCCGGCAGGTCGAACAGTTTATGCCCCTCGCGCGCAGCAGGCACAAAATATTTGTGATTGTCCGGAGCAGCCTGTTTGAATCGTTCGAAAAACTCAGGTCCAACTTCATACGAATGCTGCCCAATACACGGGCCAACTGCCGCTCGTATTCGTGATCGAACGGCGCCCAACCGCTCCATCAATGAGACCACCGACTCAAGCACCCCATCCAGGGCGCCCTTCCAACCGGCATGAGCCGCGCCAACAACACCCGCAGCTTCATCCGCCAACAATACCGGCGCGCAATCAGCCGTAAGAATCCCCAGCGCAACGCCCGGCTCCGTCGTGACCATCGCATCAGCTTTAGGAGCATCTTCACGCGTCCAAGGTGCCCGAACGTGAACGGCCTGGGCACTGTGAGTTTGGTAGACTGTCAGCAGTCCCGCCGCCCCCGTTCCAAACCAATGTGCGATCCGCTCGCGGTTTTCACGCACGCATGATCTGTCGTCTCCCGATCCATATCCGCAATTGAGCGATGAAAAAAGTCCGCTGGAGACACCGCCTTGACGGCCAAAATATCCGTGAACGGCGCGGTGTGATCCGCAGAGAGTTGGTGATTGCAACGGCTTCATTCGGCCTCAAAACCCGCTGGCTGAAACGCCTGAGAAGAAACGGCGCACAGCACCTTGAACAAGGTGCCCATCGCATCGGCCGAGGTCAACCTGTTTAGCGCAGACTCAAGCTGCGCCTGCTGTTGTTCACTCGCCGATCGCTTAAGAATTTGCGTTCGCTCAACCGCACCCAATTGTCTCAAAAAACCGGCCTGTGTCGCAACTTTCGACACACAGGCGCCGCCGTTCGCAAACGCATCCGCCAGCGCGGTAAAATCAACGTGAGATGTCAAATCAACCATGCCAGGTTCCAACAGAATGTCCGCGTACCTGTGCCCTTTTACAGCTTGCAACGTATCGCCAAGCGCCGGACCTTCAAAGCCATAGTCGATAACCAGGGCGCCACCCCCTGCCTTCTGGATCGCCGCCGCTATCGCGCGTGCGGTATTCTCTCGTTCGATGGAGCGTTCAAAAATGGAGCCGGTGGGCGCATCCAACAGCTTACGGGGAACACAGGCAGACGCCTGAGCGTCTACCTGCGTACCAAACGTTAGGTCACCGGCGTCATTCAATCCAACTGTACGCAAGACCCACCCCTCGTCCACTTTCACAAATTGCACAACGGGAAGTGCATCGAAAAATTCATTCGCGATCACAATCAGTGGCGCGCCTACATCAATATCTTGAAAACCATTGTACCAGCGCACCGCTGGTAAGTCGTCAGCTCGCAACAGTGCGGCTTGCACGCTGCACAGCGCCGGGCTGACTTCGACCAAAGCAACCGTCATCGCAGTCAAAAAATCTGGCGCGACTCGCGCAGCGCGCAACACATCTCTCATCAGCGTCCCACGACCAGGACCAAGCTCAACAAGTGTAACGGCCGCAGGCGATCCGAGTTTGGTCCACACGTCCACGCACCACAGCCCGATGCACTCACCAAAGACCTGCGAAATCTCCGGAGCTGTGATGAAATCGCCGGACAAGCCAATAGGATCAGATCGCATGTAATAGCTGTCGGCGCGCCCGGTCAGCGCAATGCGCATGAACTCGGCGATGGAAATCGGTCCATCACTTTCAATGATCGACCTGATATGCGCTGCCACAGTGTTCATTGCGTCAACAGTGCAGGCCCCTTGCGATAGAGCGAGTACCAGAAGAAAAACCCGGCAAACACAAACATAAAGACCGACAACAACGAACCCATTGTCAGCACGCCGCCAAACACCAACTGATCGGAATCACGAAAGAAGACTTCAACGATAATTCTGAAAAACCCATACCCGGCCCAAAACGCCGCGATCATCAATCCAGGGCGGCGCAAGGCATTGAACCTGTGCACGAGGATGTGCAGCACGATGAACAGCACCAAGCCTTCAAGTGCCGCTTCATAGAGTTGACTGGGATGGCGAGGCACATTGCCAAGACCTTCAATCACCGGTGCGTGTGGAAAAACCATCGCCCAAGCTACGTCGCTCGGCTTGCCCCACAATTCGCCATTGATAAAATTGGCCAGTCGCCCGAAAAACAGCCCGATGGGTGCCGCGACCGCCACTAAATCCCCAAGTGCCACAATGTCCAGATTGCGACGCCGCGCAAAAAGTATAATCGCCAAAACCACGCCAAGTGCGCCGCCATGAAACGACATCCCGCCTTCCCACGCGAAAAAAATTCGCCACGGTGCGGCTACGAAATGGTCGGTCTCATAGATCAAACCATAAAACAGCACATAGCCAAATCGGCCGCCCAGAATTACACCAAGGGCTGCCCACACGAACAAATCACCAATCTGGTCGGCACTGGCTTGCGCTTTGCCCTGAAAAGGCAGCTGCGACCAAAGCGATTCGGTCTTTAGCAGTCTTAATATGTACCACCAGGCACCCAAAAGCCCCGCGATATAAGCCAGCGCATACCAACGAATGGCGAGCGGTCCCACCTGGATAAGAACAGGATCGATGCTCGGAAACGAAATCGAAAACATAGCGCAAAGCCTTAAAATCTAAGGCGAGACTTGGGGTGACGGCGGACGTCATGTCAAGCCGCTGATTGCGGCGCGCGCTCTGTGAACCTACGTTGGCCCCAGCCTCAGGAGTTCACAATGCAAAGCGAAAATCTCATACTCGACCAAATCGCCAACTTCATGACAAACGCCGCCGGCGCCGCAAAGGGCGTGCGCGACGAAGTTGCCACCCTGATCAAATCACAGACCGAAAGACTGGTGAACGATCTCGATCTTGTTCCCCGCGAAGAGTTTGAAGCGATCAAAGCCATTGCGATGAACGCTCGCATGGAAGTTGAGCGCCTGCATGAAAGACTCGTAAGACTCGAGTCTGTGGCCGCAGCTGCCTGTGAAAAAAATGATTCACACCAGCCCAAATCAACCTATCCGCAGGCGATCCCCAAGACAGAAATATCATCGGTGACACAGTCCACATGAAGAATGAGTCATCCCACAGGAGGACTCTTGCGCTCGATTCAACCTTTGGTGCACGCTCCTATGCATGGGAGGTGCTTCGCGTCGGACTACCAGATGTGGAGCGTTTGTTGATCCAAGTCCGGAACACCTGCCTGCGTACCCTTGCTATTTTGCCCTCGCATGTCACCGCCGCCGGCCCACCCCGGCGGCGGGCTGACTCTGAGAGGTCTGGAAAGGCAGAAAAGTTGATATGAGTACACCGCAAGTCCACACTTCCGTACCCAACGACAATCCATTGGATTTGGTCGAGCAACTCGCCGCCCAAAACGAATGGTTGTTCGACCGCGCGGGCGAAGATGAAATGCATCTTTCGTTCCCCGGCCAATCCGAAGACCACCACCTATCGTTTAGTTGGCGTGCGAATGTTGAAACGCTTCAACTACTAGCCCAGCTGGAAGTCAAAGTACCGCGTGCCAAACGGGCTGAAGTCGCAGCCCTGATCAATATGATCAACGAACAGCTTGGGCTCGGGCATTTCGAAATGTGGCCCGACAGCGGTCAAATCACCTATCGTCATGGGCTCCTGTTGCGCAATTCGATGGGCACACCCGAGCAGTGCGAGGGCATGATTGACGCCGCATTGGAAGCTTGTGATCGCTATTATTCAGCTTTTCAATTCGTCATCTGGGCTGGAAAGTCAGCCGCAGAAGCAGCAGCGGCGGTTGTATACCAGTGTCAAGGCAGCGCCTGAAAACCAGAGTACAAACACTGCAGTCGGGCCAAACTGTGCGGCCGATCATCATTGTTGGCGCTGGCCACATGGGCAGCGCGTTCGCGCGCGGCCTCGCCGCCGCGGGTTTGGGGAACAGGTTGGCGCTGATCGATCCCGCGCTAACGCCAACTGCCGCGAACGCGTTTCGCAAAATGGGCGCGCTCGTCGCAAAAAATGCAAGCGCGATAGAAGACTCCAATCCGCAGGCCCTGATCCTGGCTGTCAAACCGCAACTGATGGCCTCAATTGCTCCCGCCTACGCTGACGCTGCAAAAAATGCTCTCGTCATTTCGATCGCTGCCGGAACCACAATCCAGCGCTTGAACCATTGGCTCAATACGCCCGCAGCACTCGTTCGTGCGATGCCGAACCTACCGGCTTCAATCGGCAAGGGCATTACAGCCGCTTTCGCGTCGTCCACCATCAAGCCCGCGCAGAAAAAACTGGCAGAACAATTGCTCAAATCCGTCGGAGACCTCATATGGCTTGACGCCGAAGACCAACTGAACGCTGTGACAGCGGTGTCGGGTTCAGGACCCGCCTATGCCTTTTTACTTACAGAATCGCTGGCAGCAGCCGGGCAGCGCATGGGTCTCACTCTCACCGTCGCCCAGGTGCTAGCTCGAAAAACCATCGAAGGAGCAGCGGCCTTGCTATCCGCAAGCAAAATTGAGCCGGCCAGCCTTCGTAAATCGGTCACAAGCCCAGGCGGCACAACGGAAGCCGCACTCAAAGTGCTCATGAGCGATTCGATATTTGACCGGCTCATTGGTGATGCTGTCGAAGCCGCAACCCTGCGCGCATCGGAACTGGAAAGAATCGAATAGCGCAATCATGGCGGCGAAAACCTCTCCCGAAGATAAAATTGTGACAGCGGCCCTGGCGGCGATTGAAGAGCAGGGCTGGGCCGCGCTTTCGCTGACCGCCATGGCGCGCAAAGCAAAAATTCCACCGCAGACTGTGTACGAAGTGTGCCCTGACAAACGTGCATTGTTGTCCCTGATGGCCAAGCGCACCGACATCGCGCTTTTGGAGCGCGCCGACGAACCGGACAAAAACGCGCCCGCCCGCGACCGCGCTTTCGATGCCATTCTCAATTGGTTTGAAGGCCTGGCGCCAATGCGCCCCGCCCTGTGCATCATTCACAAGGAAAGTGCCGGCAATCTCGGCGAGATCATAGACCTGATACCTGCAACCATG
>JANOFD010000584.1:0-2451 GCA_031413455.1 Rhodobiaceae bacterium | reverse complement strand
GCCGTTTCCGAAGAGAGCGCGGCCTGGGTGGCGTCGGATCCAGATCCTATTGAAGGTGCGACACTCTATATCGATGATGATAATGATGAAACCGAACTACAACCCCTGCGGACATGGGCGCCGCGAGCGCGACACGAAAATAAGTTTGGCGATCCTCCGGCCAACCCGTCCCGGTGAAAATGATTGCAAGCACAAGAGCCATGCCCGCAATGACGACGTCGCCGCCTGTACAATGGACGATCGCAAACACCTGCTCGCCGCGCGTGCCTTCGCTCCAAATCGTATAAAGTGGCAGTTGCACGGTCTCCCAAACCAGATGCGCGACTGCCGACGCCAGAAGATAATTTCGGATTGTAACTTGCCAGCTCATACGGCGCTCTTACACCAACCCGCCTGCAGATGATACGATGCGGATCTCACTTCGACTCGGTCTTGCAATTGAGGGGGTTTCCATGCGCCGGTGGTGGTTCAGCATTCACAAAT
Organism: Rhodobiaceae bacterium; assembly: GCA_031413455.1. Lineage (GTDB taxonomy): Bacteria > Pseudomonadota > Alphaproteobacteria > Micropepsales > Micropepsaceae > SZUA-430. The sequence goes on along the minus strand of JANOFD010000584.1, from coordinate 1,968 downwards.
GGATTGGACTCGTGATCGGGTTGCAGATCCTGGCCTGGATGGTCAGCGGTTTGTACATGACATTCGTGCCGATCGAACAGGTCCGCAGCGAGCACAACATTCGCAAAACCGAACCGCTCGATCTGCGCGCCCATACCAATGTCGTGCCACCGCTGGCCGTCGCAGCACTGCTGACCGGCCGCGTCACGCGCCTTGAACTCGGTGAACATCTGGGGACACCGGTTTGGCGCGCCGACATTGAAGGAAAGCCTGCGGCGCTGGTCGACGCACGATCTGGCGTTGTCCTGTCGCCGCTCAATGAGGCCGACGCGCGGCGGGTTGCCGAGCGAGACTTTGCGGGCAAAGGAAAAATCGCGGGTGCGACGTTGATCGCCAAGGATCCGCCCATCGAGTTTCGCGGCGTCTTGCCTGTGTGGCAACTCATGTTCGACGACGAGGGGGCGACCAACCTCTATGTCTCGCCTGCGACCGGCAAAGTTCTCGCGCGGCGCAGCGCGGTGTGGCGCACCTTCGATTTCTTATGGTCTCTGCACATCATGGACTATCAAACGCGCGACGATTTCAACAACTGGCTCGTGATCATTTCTGCAGCGATCGGACTTTTCCTGACCATCACCGGTATCGGCATTCTGGTCTATCGCTTCTGGCCCACGCTCAAACGCAATTGAAGTATCGGTGCTCGGTCACAAAGCGGCGACCACTCTTTCGAGCTTCGCGCGGACTTGCTCGGCGGCCCGTTTCAGGGCTGGATTGTCGATCGCCTGCATGGAGGCGACGGGATCGATGGCGGCCACTTCCGTCTGACCGTTGCCGGCATCACGGACGACGACATTGCAGGGCAGCATGGTGCCGACCTTGTTCTCAAGGCTGAGTGCCTCGTAGGCCAATGCCGGATTGCACGCGCCAAGTATTCTGTAGTTGGGAAACTCGACCCCGATCTTCTTCTTCAGCGTTTCCCTGACGTCGATCACTGTAAGCACGCCGAAGCCTTCTGTTTTCAAGGCATCGATCGTCCGGATTACGGCGTCGTCGAAGGCGACGGGCAGAGTCTTCCCGAAATAGTACGACATGCGACCTTCCTTTCCTTCCAATTTTGCTCAAACCCCTTGGAACCATTCATCGACCGAACGCGCAGACCGGCAGGTGGTTCCGCTTTTCGCTTTTTGTTAACCGACGCAGGCGGATTCCAGCACCTGCATGGAACCAAACTCGCGCCTGGCCGTTCGATAAACTCTGATCGACCAACCACAAAAACGATCAATCACATCAAACCCGGAAAGAACCGCCATGAAGATGACCCCGCCGCTCGCTTGCGCCGCACTCTCAGCCGCGTTGTTCGCCGCCGTTCCGGCCTTGGCGCAACAATCCGGCCCCATGATGGGGGCAAGCTGCTCCGAGGCCGGCATGAAGACGGCGAACGAGTCAATGATGAAAATGACGGACGCCACCAAGAAGGAGGCGGCCATGAAAGAGATGAACACAGCCAAGGAGATGATGGCGAAAAAAGACGAGAAGGGCTGCGCGACACACATGGAAAAAGCCATGGGTATGATGGCAGGCACGGGAATGTCGGCAGGCACTGGAATGATGATGGACATGCAAATGATGGCCCCCAACCCGGACGATTCCGAATCCACCAAGGGCTACAAGAGCGCCATGATGAAGGCGATGCAGGGCATGCCGATGATGAAATTCACCGGCGATTCCGACTTCGACTTCATGAGCCATATGCGGGCCCACCATCAAGGTGCCGTCGATATGGCCAAGGTCGCCCTCGCCAACGGTAAGGACGCCAAGGTCAAAAAGTTAGCCAAGGGCATCATCAAGGCGCAGGAAAAAGAACTTGTAACAATCGATGCGTGGCTGAAGGCGAACGGAAAAAGCGCTTCGCGCTAAACAATTCCCCACAGGAGAAATGTCATGGGCGGTATTGATGGAATGGGTTGGGGAATGGGCGGATTCGGGGGG
>JANOFD010000583.1:0-2122 GCA_031413455.1 Rhodobiaceae bacterium | reverse complement strand
GCACTTGGCCAGGTTTGGAAAGTCTCGTTAGTGTGCACGCTGTCGATTTGCTCGGGTTCTTTGTTGACCGTCTAAAAGTCGCGTTGCGCGAAAAAGGCACTCGCCACGATCTTATTGACGCGGTTTTTTCACTTGGAAACCAAGACAACCTCATTCCAATCGTCGGACGTGTTCAAGCTTTGCAAAACTTCCTCTCCACGGACGATGGCAAGAATCTCCTCGCCGGCTACAAGCGCGCCTTGAATATTCTCAAAATCGAGGAAGGCAAAGAAAAGAAGAAGGACGCCAAACACGCGGGCTTCTCCGGCAAACCTGACGTCTCGCTGCTCCAAGTCCCGCAGGAGGTCGAGCTGTTCAAGTCGCTCGCCATCGCAAACGACCTCATCGCGGCCGAGGTTCTACAAGAACGGTTCGAAGAAGCCATGCGCGCCATGTCGCGCCTGCGCGCGCCCGTGGATGCGTTCTTCGAGAAAGTGACGGTCAACGACGCCGATGCGACGTTGCGCGAAAACCGCCTTAAGCTGCTCAGCGAAATCCGAGCGGCCATGCACAGTGTTGCCGATTTTTCAAAGATCGAGGGCTAGAACAGCTCCGGCCGGTACTCAAAATGCATGGTGTCGTAGTGGTACCACTTGCCGCCCCAGATGAAGCCGTGGCGTTCGAAGATCTCGACGATCTCGTAGGGGATGCGGTTTTTGGGGACAGCTTTGGGTTTCCAATTTGCGGGTTCGCCAGGTTCGTCCTTGAGTTCGTCGCGCCAGTAGTCTGAGTGGTTGGTGTTGATGTCGACGGCGATGCCGAAGGCGTGGGCGCTTGGGCGCTGTGTTCCGGCAATGGGGCGGGCATTGAATCCGCCGGCGGGGTTGTCGAAATAGGTGTGAAGCGCCTTGGGGAGTGCGGCGAGCTTGTCAGCGACTTGCGTTAAGCGATCGGCAACGCCGTTGATTTTTGTGACTTGGACAAAGGGCGCGCGGGCGATCGACGGCCAGGGGACGCGGACAAGATTTCGGGCGACGGCAGCGTGATCTTCGCCGTACATTTTGGCGAAGAATGGCGCGTAGCGGATTCGACCCGGATCGCAATCTGAGTCGGTCGGCATTGAGCAGTTGCCTTGCGGATAAACCTGCAGGACTTGACTGGCGAGGTCGGGATTTCGGATCTGCTCAGATACGCACCGCTCGGTGGGATAGAGTCTTGCGGCTATTTCTGATCCGTCCATCCAAACTACAACTCTTTCATTCGCCGATCTGATGAAGTCGTGGTAGGTCATCTCCAGGCGCTTCATGGCTTGAGGCAGCGTTGGGTAATGCTGGGTGCAACCTGTGATCCGGTATTGGGGCGATGCCGAAGCGTTCGTGCTCGCGAGTGCCGCAGCCACGCCAGTGTTGAAACCGCGCCGCGTGATAGGCAGGTGATTGCTCATCGTCCGGCAGTCTATTCTCATGCGCTGGGCGAGGTAAGGGTTTTCCGCCAAGGTCGCGCCTTGAATTGCTGCGGCGCGCGTGGCAAGTGGCACGCGGTGCACAACTTTGGGGCTCAACGCCATGACACAATGGGTTTTTGGTTTCGGCGGCGGCAAGGCCGAGGGTTCCGCCAAGCTGAAGGACCTGCTGGGCGGCAAGGGTGCCAATCTGGCTGAAATGGCCAATCTTGGTTTGCCGGTGCCGCCCGGATTTACGATCAGCACCGAAGTCTGCACGTATTTCTATGCAAATGAGCGGAGCTATCCGGCGGACCTGAAGGTTCAGGTCGAGGCGGCGTTGGCCGTTATTGGTGAGCTTGCCGGCCGGACTTTCGGAGATGTCAAAAATCCGCTGTTGGTGTCGGTGCGTTCGGGGGGGCGTGCTTCGATGCCTGGCATGATGGATACGGTGCTCAACTTGGGGCTCAACGACGAAACGGCGCGAGCGATTGCAGCGCAGACCGGTAATGAGCGCTTTGCCTATGACAGTTATCGCCGATTCATTTCGATGTACGGGGATGTTGTGCTGGGTGTGGGCCACGATCATTTCGAAGAAATATTGGGTGCCTACAAAGATGCGAAACCGGCTGGTGTTGGCCGGCGCATTGATTCTCAGTCTCCTTGTCCTCGCGGCGCTGACGTCGCCGCTCTGGGTCCAGG